>CAYLWP010000080.1:0-10975 GCA_964387365.1 uncultured Roseburia sp.
CTCATACTCATTAGAATTTTCAGGGTTGCATTACTGTTTATTTGTCAATGTTCTGCTTGTCACCTAATAAAAAACTGACGAAGCCTATATAGCATATCACGCTTCTTCTCAAAACGTCAAGCAGGAATTTACATAATTCGCAATTCATTTCTTAAGTTTTTGAGCCTTTATATCTTAGCGACGAAATTAATCTTACCATTCCGTTTTTTAGATGTCAACAGGAAATTGTATCTTTTTTCATAAATTGGCACCAAATACAAAAACACCTTATTTTACAGCAAAAGCAGCTACTACAATTTCTTTTCAAAGCAGAAATTGTCGGAATTGTAGCACGTTTTTCTAAACTGTATAAAACCTTGTCGTAATATCAAAGTCATTCCCTCATTTTCCTTCTTTTGAAAAGAAGTGGTGTTTACTGCACCATTATTTCTCTTGTAATAATTCCAAAACTATATCTTTCGCTTCATACAGTGCATCTAAATATGTATTCTCTAATAGCTTATGTAGAAAAAATACATCAGAATCAATTCTATATTTACTTCTATTCTCCTTGTCATAAGTAACCATTCCAACTTCCCTGCTACCATGATATATTCTGCAAGGAACAACCGGACCATATCCATATTCACATTCTAAATAATCACAACTATTGCAATTGGGACAGAATACTATCAAATTAGCACACCCCTCATATTCATATGGGAATGAACACTTCTTACATTGTCTTGTAAACATTTTAACCTCTCTTGACTTTCGACCACTAATTTCTATTTCTAAAAAAATACAGCATCGATATTCCAAATAATAAATCCAATAATCATGCTTTTGCTGTAATGAGGCCAATATGCCACAGGAACCGCTGTCAACATCAACAAAATACTGATTCCTAAAATAATGACGGAAATTGCTATTATAGGAGTCTCTTTTATGAATTTACCAAACCTGCTTTTCATTTTGTTTATTTTCCCATCTAACCTTTTATATACTTGTACTTTTTTCTATTTTAAATACCGGCACTATTTTCGTCAATGCAAGGGATTTTGTTAAATGCTTCATAAATTGGCTCCAAATACAAAAACGCCTTATCTTCTATTTCTTTTCTGCCGGATATAACTGCGCCATTCTGATTATGTACTCTTCCACCTCTTCAAAGGTAGTTGCATCTTTAATATCAGGATATCTCCAGCGTTCAAACCTCATGCCCTCTTCCGTTTCCATAAACACATACATGCTCGCACTTCCAAAGCCAGAATCAGACAAATCGCCCAACGACAGGAAATTCTCCGGTATTCGATTCCACCAGATTGATTCTTCCGTATATTTTTCCGGCATGAAGATTCCTCTGTCTCCAACCTCAAGCCCACACAGCGCATCCGTTTCACACATAAGAGTATAGTTAAGTAAAGCCTTTATCTTTTGCTTTTCCTTACAATCTCCACGATATACCTTTTCGACTAAAATCTCGACAATTGCGCCGTATTTCTTTGAATCAGGTCCATCTGCATAATCAATTTCAAGATGTTTTATATCGGTAACCTCTCCCTTTACCATTAATGTAACATTCGTTCCCTCAGATCCACCGGGATAAGTAAAAATATCCGATTCCGACAGCGCTGCATAGCATATGGTC
The DNA here is from genome assembly GCA_964387365.1 of uncultured Roseburia sp. GTDB lineage: Bacteria > Bacillota > Clostridia > Lachnospirales > Lachnospiraceae > COE1. The sequence goes on from CAYLWP010000080.1 coordinate 1,631, forward strand.
ATTTGCGCAATTTCATCAAGAGGCTTCCAAACCTGATTCAAATATGTTTCTGATATGTACTGTGCTGTGACCTTATCCGAAGAAGTCGCCAATGGGATAATATCTTTGCTTTTTTGCGAAGCTGCTAAAACAAAACCTGTCATCAGACATACCATTGCTACCATAACAAGGCGTTTTTTCATATCGTTTTTGTTATGCATCTGTTCATCCTTTCTCATTTTTTTATTCAAAATTGTCACTTACCGATATCGCACGCTACCCTCTTTTTCTTGTCCCATACATACGCCTGATAGCCTAACAAAGCTGCCATTCCAAGCTTGCCTGCCATAGTAACGGTTGTCACGACAAATCCTAAATCAGTTGCATAGCTAAGCCTGTTTTTATATGTATAAACAAGATAAGCACCGGTGAGAATACATATTCCCCAAATGATTACATAAGGCAGTCTACGCTCTCGTCTTTCAAAGAACAACAGCACATAAATTGCCAACAGCAATGGAATGATAAATTCTGTCACCCAGCCTTCTATCCCTATATATCCGTTTCCCTTTATCTGCATATCCATATAAGTTACCATGAAATTCAAAGCCGCCAGTAAATAAGGAAGAAACATAATAAATCCCGTTGCCCTTGCAGTAAGCTTGTTCTTTACCGCTAAGACAAAACCAATAAAAGCTCCTGTAAAGCTCACAACTCGCATAATATCTGCAAAAATAATAATAATCGTTATTTTTCCCGCTGGAGTATTCGCCAAAGCCTGATTTGGTCTTAGGCAGGAATACAAGCTAAACAGACATAACAGTAAATAGCTAATAGCCGCAACCGCGTATAAAATCGCTTGAATCATATTGTCCGTTTGTCGGGAAAGTACCGGTTCTTTTTCGATATTTTCTTTCAACTCCTCTCCCGACAATAGCTCGTCTAAGGATACTTGTAATATTTGTGCTATTTTCTTTGCTGTGTGCAAATCAGGATATCGTGCACCACACTCCCAACGCGACACCGCCTGTCTGGTAACGTACAGCTTTTCTGCCATTGTCTGCTGCGTCATTCCCTTTTCTTCTCTTAGCTGCTTTACCTTTTCTCCAAATTCTACCATATCATATGCTCCTTTCATTTTTGCACTTCTGCAGTTACGTTTTATCGTAATATACCTTACACATTTCTGAAAGAAACATCATGATTTCTGATGTAAACAGATTGGTAACAATGGGATTTATTTCTCCAACACCAGCTCATCCAGCTTCCAACCGCCATTCGCACGTTCATCTCTGCTTAGTTTACATTCAGCATAATCATACGAATCTGCACCTTCCGGCAAAATAGCAGCAGTTACAGTCAGCGTTTCCGCATTCATTTTTGCCGAGTCATACGTAATATCTTTTACGATAATGTTTGGCGTACGATATTCTTTTTCCAATTCCCACCGTATCAAAGATTCCATATATCGGTTTCTGCTTATAAAATTTTGTGTTTTAAAATTTCCATCCCCATCCCATAGAACGGTTGCGGTAATATCGCTGTAATTTCCAAAAGGTACCGCAGCCATATTTGCATCCATGTAAAATTCCAAATCGGCGTATGTCTGAATTTCATTTTCCACAAACTCAAAACCAACTATCGAACCAGCGGATACCTTCTTATATACTGTCGTTTCATCTTCTTTCATCAAATAACCGACAGCTTTCCCATCGACCAGAGCCTGCATACCTTCCGCCGTTTTCGTATATGATTTTGAAAAAGACACATGCTTCATAAGCTGTGCAACGAAATCCTTATCCAAAAACTGATATACATAAATCTGTCCGTCACTTCGTATATCTGCTACAAAAAGTGTGTCCACATTATATCCCGTTCCATGCTTAATATTATAAGTGATTGCAAGCTCGTTTGTTCCATCGCTGTCGAGGTCTGCTTCTAAAAGCATCGGCTGTATCATATAATTTGACGTAAACGGATAATAGATTTCCGCATACAGCCCGTTATACTCCAAGAGCATATGGTAATAATCGCCCTTTCCATATAAGGTATACTGCTCTGTTTTACCCAGTAAATAGGTATTATTCTCCGTACCCGCTGCCGGTTCGGGCGAAAGAGCAGAAAAGTCAAGCCTTACATCCCGGATATTCTGTAAATCCCAGCCTGCAGACTTTGGATTTTCACAAGGCAAGCCCGGAATCGGATTGTCCATAAAACCTATCGTTTCTTCCGTCTCCTCAGAAGCCTCCTCCGGGTTATAAACCTCAAATCCGCTTCCGTCTGCTTTAATCTTAAAAGACATGGACTCAATCAGACTATCACGCCAGCCGTTACCTTCCTGATAGCCCCAGCGTTCTGCTTTCAGATAAATATCTTCTCCTACGATATTGATTTCCTTAAACATCAGCTTGTCATACTCAGCCAATGTAACCCCCGCAGCCTTTGAATCGAAAAGACATTTCGCATCCTTTCCATCCGGAGAAATGCGCAGCAACTGTCCATCCTTAGATACAAGAAGTGTTCCTGTTTCTGTATCAGCCTGCAAAAACTCCATGGATTCGCCAATAAGCTCTATTCCGGTCAAATCGAGCTTTGCACGATATAAGTCGTTGCCACCTTTTTTCTGATTACCGTATGACTGAAAATATATATAGTCTCCAACTACAAAAAACTCATCAGAATCCGTCATATGCTCCTGTTTCAGCTCTCTTGTCTCCGGATTGAAAGAATAAAAGTCTCCATAAAAGTATCCGCCGCTTCCTTCATATCTGCCTGCTGCAAAAACAATATAATCACCGACAAAAAAGCTGGTTACTTCATCAGCCCATACAGACAATCCCAGAACATTCTTTTCCACATTCTCCTGACTAAGCTGAGCACGGTCAAAATAGATACAATCCTTCACCTTATGATACGTATACACCCAGTCCTCTGTTACCGTCAGATATTCTGCTTCACTGTCATATACCTGATGCACGTCCATAAATGAAGTATTGAAAATATTAAACTGCGTTTTATTATCTCCGCCTGTCGCCAGATAATAGAGTTCTTCCTTATCTTCACCGGCTCCAACCAGTTTTCCCTCCATCATCTGACAAAACCCGCTTCCATCTAAATGGTATCGGTAAATGTATTCTACACCATCATCGCCGGTTACTGTTGTATAGAGTTCCCTTCCGTCAGAGTAGAGCTTTTGCCCATTCATATAAAAGACGTCACTTCCGACCCTAATCACCTCGCCGCCATTATTCTCAACCGTGAATTGTTCCGGTTCCGATTCCGCTTTTTCTTCATTCTCCATACTTGCGGCTTCACTACCAGCCTCATAATCAGCCACTTCATCTTCAAGCATCTTGATTTCATGATGATATGTACTCAAATCTTTCTCCGCTACCTGCTTGGCCGGACGCATAAACAATCCCAGCGCCACGAGAACGGAAATTATTACTGCAAACACAGACAACAGAATACCCTTTTTACGATATTTCAGTACATTTGTTATTCTCGATTGAACCGAAGGCTCTCCGAAAGTAATCGGCGTCATCACGTAACGATTCTGTTTGGCTGCGTATTTCAAAAGACTATGTGCGTATGCTTTCCGTATGTTCTCATCGGCCTTCTCTAAAACCGCTTCATCACAGGATATCTCCATATCTTTGCAAAATAAGCTGTAGGCAATCCAAACCGAAGGATTAAACCAATGAAGCACGGTTACAGCATAAACAGCAATCTTAATCAGATAATCTTTTCTTTTCCGATGACATTTCTCATGCGAAATAATGTATTTTTCTTCTTCTCCCGAAAGACCTGACGGAAGATAAATTGTCGGGTTAAGCAAGCCCCATAAAAAAGGAGACACCAATCCGTTTACCTTCCAAATACGATCCTGCTCATCAAGACAGACTGCCTCTGCCTGTAATATATTGCGTTTCAAACGTCTCGCGACACCTACGCTGTACAACACAAAACACAGAATACCAAGTAACCATATCTTCTCTGCAAAGGGACGAATCTGTTGCCAATTCAATGGTACACTTATGCGTTCTTGTGGCATGAATTTTTCCTGCATGGTATTGGCAGCAGCCTGCGCTTCAGTATTGTCTATGCTTAGTTTGTTTGGCGATAATACAATCACTTTCCCCGGCTCTGTGCCCGTTGCATCTAAAGAAGTATTCGCCACTTCGCCCGATACCTCATCAGACTCCCACTCAATGTTCTGCAATTGCTCCGGAATCAGGCTAAAAGAGCTAAATACAGAAAAAGGAATACATAAATTGAGAAAAACAATCAGCCACAGATAATAGCAATACTTGCGACCAATCTTCCGCAAAAACAACCGAACAAACATAACAACCAGCATACTGTAACAGCCTATCAGGCTCATATGCATCATTTTAGATAAGAGCATTCCGTCCATACGCTAGTCCTCCTGATAATCTTCTATCATTTGGGAAAGCTCCTGAATCTCTTTGCGGCTCAGCTTCTTCTTTTTTAGAAATGCCGCCACAAAACCGGGAAGGGAACCGTTATAATTCTCTTCGAGATAACGCTCCCCTTTCAATCTGGCATATTCCTCACTGCTAATCAGTGAAGTCACTACCGAATCTTTATTTTGAAAAATCTCATTTTCACAAATCTTTCGTAAAACAGTATATGTCGTTGATTTCTTCCAGTTTAATCGTTCGGCTGCCAGTTTTACCAGCTGTCCGCTTCCTACCGGTTCCTGTTCCCATATAATCTGAGCCAACTGCTGCTCTGCTTCTGTCATTATGTATACAATCATTTGCAATCTCTCCTTGGTTTATATTTTTTAAACCTCTATATTGCATAGTTTAAACTTTTTAAACCAAGTTGTCAACTATCTAATTTCATCTAATTCTTTAGTTAAATACTCAAACAAAAAGGGTGCCCAACTATGCACCCTTAAGCAATTAATTTGTATACTGTTGGTATAATTTCATTAATTTACATACACATTCTGCTTCTTGTATATCTTTATCGAAACCATATGCTTCTAACACTGCAATGTCATTCTTTTTATGAGCATTACGCAATTCCTGCGGCATTGTTCGTTCATCATATAAGTCTGCTAATGAACTATCTACAAACAAAGCTCTCGTATCTAAAATTGCCTGTGCGGTTTCCTCTATCTTAATCCTTTGCTTTTCTACTATACTTGGCCATGGGAAATTATTATATACAACACCTACTGAATACCTGTAATCACTTTTTAATCTTCCACACACGGTTCGAATCCATGCCATATGCACACTAGAAGTGATAATTCCCAGTTCATAAAGAGATGCTTCTGGTAAAATCAAACAGGCATCACTAGCCAAACACTCACATGACATATAACCAATAGGGATATACTTCCTTTTCTCAGATGATACTCGTGGAATCAGTAAATAATCAGTATTTGGCATATTTTCTGTCCAAAAACGAGTAGGCTTATCAGCAATTCTATTTGTTGCTTTACGGTCACTGGAAAGTCTGAATTGTCTGACATTTTTAATCCTTTTTAAGCATTCTGGCATTTTTCTTAATTCATTCGGAGTACAATCACCTAACCATAGACAATATCTTGGAATTCCATTTAAGAACTCACGTGCACCATACCACTTTCTGAAATATTTTTCTGCCATAGGTTCTTTCTTTATAAATTCAAACATTTCTTCTTTACTGAATAAGTAATTTCCATCATCAATCGGCAAATTACCAATTCCAATTTCTGAAACATCACAAATAGGATGCGAACGATCTAATGCATAAATATTTTCTGAGTCAATTAAATATCCGCTAATATTCTCTACTATTGAAATACCCGAATTATCATATATCTTTTTTGGCATATTGTTCTCTAACGAAAAACAATAATCACACAATGATATTTTATCAAAACTATATGCACTAATAGAATCGATACCATTCTAATCTATTATGCTATGTTTTTAGATAATTTTGAGAACGACTAATCATATAGCAACTATTAGCACTAACCCATGGGGTGTATACAAATGTTAATATGCTTAATATCAAATCAGCTTCCAACCACAGTCATCATGATAAATCATCTGTCTGGTCATGCCACCGTCAATGCAGATATTTTCACCTGTAATGAAGCCTGCCATGTCAGAGCAAAGATACATAACCATATTGGCAATATCCTGCGGATTACCTACTCTTCCAACCAGTTGTTGCGTAGCATCCGGTCCCTCGTAAACCCTATAATTGGTATCAATCCATCCCGGCGAAACAGAGTTCACACGAACCCTTCCGGCAAGGCTTACGGCAAGTGCATGTGTCAGAGCGTAAATACCACCCTTAGCCGCTGTATAGCTCTCCGTTTGAGGCTGACTCATGCGGTCGCGGCTTGACGAAATATTGATGACACTGGCACCTGTTGCAAAATATGGCATTAATAGCTTGGAAAGATAAAAAGCTGCCGTCACTCCGACATTCAATGCATAACAGAATTCTTCATAAGAACACTCGTTAATACCCTTGCTCATCGGTGCCGCGTTATTAATCAGGTAATCAACATGACCATAGTCATCGATAACCTTTTTTACAAAACGCTCTAAATCCTGCTTATCTGCAAGGTTCCCTTTAAAATAATCGTTATCTAACAGGTCGATTACACAAACCTTAGCACCTGCCTTTTTAAATTCCTCGCAGATACACTTTCCGATACCATGTGCGCCGCCTGTTACGACAACGACCTTATCTTTAAAATCAAACATGCACTTTACCTCCGCCTACTTTTCCGGTCTGAAAAGATTATATTTTTGCAACCAACTTATTTTTCGAATGTTGACAGTGTGTCAACACCGTATTTTGCCTGCATTTCAGAATCATATTCTGTAACTGTTTGAAGCTTTATTTTCGTTTACATAATTATAGCATGAGTGCTATATTTCTACCATTTATTTATGTATTTGTGTAAATTATTTTCTACTCAGATTTCTTCTTCCAAAATACCTACATGTCTGTTTCTTATATTCGTCATATGTTGAACCAAACAGCTTATGCATATGCTCCTCTTCCTGTAAAATCTGCAGATGGAGCATTACTGCAGCCCAAACTGACACCACTACCAATGGAATATTAAAATACATAAGGCAAATAGAAAAATATAACAAATCAAATCCAACAAACGCCGGATTTCTACTCCATTTGTATATACCATTCGTAATTAATGTTGTTTTTTCCTCTGGAATACCAACTCTCCAACTGGTTTTCATTGTGATAGTTGCCAACGCAAAGAAAACAACCGCAACAACACCAATCATAATTCCGGCATTTCTAAGCTCGGTAATGATAAAGTTCTTTATACAAAAGATACTACATACACCTACGATACATGTCAGCACTGTTGCGACACTCATAATTCGTTCTATTATCAATACTTTCTTAGGCTTATTTCCAATACCCATTTGATTCGTCTTAATTGATTGTCTATTCTGAATGATGATCTTTACAAAATAAAACATATAAAAGGTTACTAAAATACAAATAGCTATTACCTGATAAATTTCCATGCAAATTCCTCCTGTTTCTTCATATGAACGTTTACTCATATATTTATTGATATGTAATTATTTAAACATATGATTAAGTATTTGTCAATTCATATAAAAAAGCCAGCAGAAACTGCTGGCTTTTGACAACTATTTGTTATTAATGTAGTTTACAAGTCCTTCTGCCTTGATAATCTTCTGCATGAACTCCGGGAACGGCTGTCCCTTGAAGCTCTGACCGGTTGTTTTGTTGGTGATTACACCGGAATCAAAGTCAACTTCAACCTCATCACCTGCATTGATAGCCTGTGCCGCTTCCGGGCACTCAACAATCGGAAGACCGATGTTAATGGCATTTCTGTAGAAAATTCTTGCAAAGGTTTCTGCGATAACACAGCTTACGCCAGCCGCCTTGATAGCGATTGGAGCATGCTCTCTGGAAGAACCACAGCCAAAATTCTTGTTGGCAACAATGATGTCACCCTTCTGAACCTTGTTTACGAAATCATTATCAATATCTTCCATACAGTGAGTTGCAAGCTCAGCCGGATCGGAAGAATTCAAATATCTTGCAGGAATGATAACGTCTGTATCGACATTATCACCATATTTAAATACACTACCTGTAGCTTTCATATTATATCTATTCCTTTCTAAGATTATGCAAATATGCTTGTTGGAATACTTCTCCCAACTTAACGTCCTTGCGTACTATAACTGACATGGGCAGGAAATCTTACCTGTGATAGCACTTGCTGCGGCAACAGCAGGGCTTGCAAGATAGATTTCCGAATCAATATGACCCATTCTGCCGACGAAGTTACGATTTGTTGTAGATACACAACGCTCTCCTTCTGCAAGGATACCCATATATCCGCCAAGACAAGGACCACAGGTTGGTGTGCTGACTACTGCACCTGCCTCGATGAAGATTTTTAATAAACCTTCTTCCATTGCCTGCATATAGATAGCCTGTGTCGCAGGGATAATGATACATCTCATTCCCTTAGCCACATGTCTGTCCTTTAATACTTCAGCAGCAATTCTAAGGTCGTCAATTCTTCCGTTTGTACAAGAACCGATTACAACCTGATCAATCTTGATATCCTCTGTAATCTCATCGATGGTATGTGTATTCTCAGGTAAATGAGGGAATGCAATGGTTGGCCTTAAAATGCTCAGATCGATTGTATATTCCTCATCATACACAGCATCCTCATCAGCCTCATAAACAGTAAACTGTCTTGCAGAATGCTCCTTCATATATGCGATAGCCTTCTCATCAACCGGGAAGATACCATTCTTTCCGCCTGCTTCGATTGCCATATTTGCGATAGTAAATCTGTCATCCATGGAAAGATTAGCAACACCGTCGCCTACGAATTCCATAGACTTATATAATGCACCGTCAACACCAATCATACCAATGATGTGAAGGATGACATCCTTACCGCTAACCCACTTAGGAAGCTTTCCGGTAAGATTGAACCTGATTGCGCTCGGAACCTTGAACCAAGCCTTTCCTGTTGCCATTCCGGCAGCCATATCTGTACTTCCTACACCGGTAGAGAATGCTCCTAAAGCACCATAAGTACATGTATGTGAGTCTGCGCCAATGATGACGTCACCTGCCACAGTAAGTCCTTTCTCCGGAAGTAATGCATGCTCAATTCCCATCTCACCAACCTCGAAATAGTTGGTAATCTCATTTCTTCTTGCAAACTCTCTGACACATTTGCAGTGCTCTGCTGACTTAATGTCCTTATTCGGTACAAAATGATCCGGTACCAATGCAATCTTATCCTTATGGAAAACACCATCAACCTTCATCTTTTCCATTTCCTTG
>CAYLWP010000081.1:0-10958 GCA_964387365.1 uncultured Roseburia sp.
TCTCGGAGCGTAGTAATTCTTCAACTACTGCCATTTCTTTCGTCCTCCTAAAACTAACTCTATTGTAATGATCCCTATGAAATTGTCTTTTGTAAGAATTTACAAATAATCTCTTTCTTTTCACTGAGATTACTTACAGTATATACTAGATTATCAACTTTTTCCACCGTAAAATATTAATTTTTTACAGTGAAGGTAACCTTTTCATTCTTGATGCCTGCCTGAACCGTATCACCGCGCTTTACTCTTCCCTCGAGAATTTCCGTTGCAAGCTCATCCTCAACCACATTCTGCACAGCACGCTTTAACGGTCTTGCTCCCATCTTCAGGTCAGAATACTTACGAACAAGATACTCCTTTAAGGAATTGGTGAAGGTCAGTTCAATCTCCATCTGTGCTCTGCATCTGTCACAGAGATTCTTGGATAATAAAGTGATAATCTGCTTCATATCCTTTTCCGTCAACGGATGGAAAACCATAATCTCATCGATTCGGTTGATAAATTCCGGTTTGAAGAGTCTCTTTACCTCTTCCATAACATTGGACTTCATCTTATTATAATCAGCATTTTCATCCTTCTTGGATGCAAATCCAAGATTCTTCGGATCGATAATTCTCTGCGCTCCAGCATTAGAGGTCATGATAAGCACCGTATTTTTGAAGCTTACCTTACGTCCCTTGGAATCCGTAATATGTCCGTCATCCAATACCTGCAACAGCATATTGAATACATCCGGATGTGCTTTTTCAATCTCATCAAAAAGTACAACGGAGTAAGGATTACGTCTTACCTTTTCACTAAGCTGTCCGCCTTCTTCGAAGCCGACATATCCCGGCGGTGAGCCAATCATCTTCGATACAGAATGAGACTCCATATATTCCGACATATCTACACGAATCAATGCATTCTCAGAACCAAACATTGCCTCTGCCAATGCCTTGGAAAGCTCTGTCTTACCAACACCTGTCGGGCCCAAAAACAGGAAGGAACCAATCGGTCTGTTCGGATCCTGTAAGCCAACACGGCCTCTCTTCATTGCTCTTGCGACTGCACTGACAGCCTCTTCCTGACCAATCACACGCTTATGCAGAATAGACTCCAGCTTAAGCAGACGCTCGCTTTCCTTCTGTGCCAGCTTCTGCACGGGTATCTTCGTCCAGTTTGATACAACCTCTGCAATGTCATTCTCTGTTACAATCAGATTCTTCTGTGCCTGTATCTTTTCGTGCTTATTAAATGCCTTTTGATACTTCTTAATCAACTCATCCTGCTTTTGTCTGAGCTCTGCAGCCTGTGAAAATACTTCCATACGGATGGAACGTTCAATCTGAAGCTCCAGCTTCTTGATTTCCTCAGACATTGTCTTGAGATTCTCCGGCACATTCATATTCTTAATTCTGATTGCCGCCGCTGCTTCATCAATCAAATCAATTGCCTTATCCGGCAGGTTTCTGTCATTGATATATCTGTCAGAGAACTTAACCGCTGCTTCGATGGCTTCCGGTGTAATCGTAACTCTGTGATGCTCCTCATATTTATGCGCAATTCCTTGTAAAATGGCAATTGCCTCTTCCTGTGACGGTTCTTCCACCGTAACAGGCTGGAAACGTCTTTCCAATGCAGCATCCTTTTCAATATACTTACGATATTCTGCAATCGTTGTTGCTCCAATCAGCTGAATCTCGCCTCTGGATAAGGATGGCTTTAATATATTGGACGCGTCAATGGCACCTTCTGCGCCACCCGCACCAATTAAGGTATGAAGTTCATCAAGAAACAGATAAATATTTCCTGCCTCAATCACTTCCCTGATTACCTTTTTTATTCTTTCTTCAAATTCACCACGATACTTAGAACCTGCCACCATACCTGATAAATCCAGTGTAACTACTCGCTTGTTCTTTACTGTGTCAGGCACTTCGCCACTTACAATTCTAAGTGCAAGACCTTCCGCAATGGCAGTTTTTCCGACACCAGGCTCACCAATCAGACAGGGATTGTTCTTTGTTCTTCTCGAAAGAATCTGTACCACTCGCATAATCTCTGTTTCTCTTCCGATGACAGGATCAAGCTTTCCATCACGCGCCAATGCCGTCAAATCCCTGCTATACTGGTCTAACGTTGCTGTCGCACCGTCCTTTTTCTTCTTATTGCGGTTCTTTGTCAGATCATCCTTGTGCTTGGATACATCTTCGCCCATAGCTATCAAGGTATCCATGTACAACTTCTGTATGTTGATTCCGATGGTATTCAACAGTCTGAGACCTACATTCTCACCTTCCCGTATCAGAGCAAGCAGGATATGCTCCGTTCCCGTCATTGCACTGTGGTACTTATTGGCAAGTACATGGCTGTCGTCCAATATCTTAGCGGCTCTTGGTGAATATCCGTCTCTTTCCACTACTGCGAGATTCCCGTCCGGCGCAATCAAATCCTTAATCATGCTGTTAAGCTGAATCTCATCTACTCCGTTTTCCAACAGAACCTTGGCTGCCACGCCTGTTCTTTCCTTTGCCAGACCTACCAGCAAATGTTCGCTTCCTACATAATTCTGATGCAGATCCTTTGCAGCTTTTGTTGCCAGGTTCAAAGCATTTTTTGCCTTATCTGTAAATTGCATCACTTCATGCCTCCAATATCATCATAATTTTGATAAATCTCATCAATTAACGCATGTACCTCTTCCCGTGAAATCTTCTTACATCTGCTCTTGGCAAGCAGTACATGCATATCTTTCTTCAGTTCTTCCATCGCCTGCAGCTTATCAATGTCGATAGCGATTACCGCGCCCCTTCTGCGGTCAACCTTAACAAAGCCCTCCTGCCGTAATACAGAATAGGCTTTATTCACTGTATGCATATTAATTCCTATGGTATCTGCAAGCTGTCTCACTGAAGGTAATGTATCTCCTTCCTGATACTGAGACGTAGCAATTCCGATTATAATCTGATTCCTTAGCTGTAGATACAATGCCTCATCACTATTAAAATCAATTTCTATATACATGTTATAACCGTGCCTTTCCTACATCTTTTTGGGCTGTTATATAAATTGTAGCACACAGAAATGTGCTATACAAGTAATTTTCTAAATATTTAGATTTCGTAATTATTCAGTACCTTCATAATTACCGGATTTCTTTATCATATTTTTCATACAATAAAAGAGCCCTACCAGTTCTCACTCTGATAAAGCTCTTTTGCATTTTCTATGTTATCCGAAACTTAGATATCGATAAATTCCATATCGTCATCTTCTGTCTCTAAAAAGTTCTTTGCCTTACGACCGTTCTGCAGCTGCTGATTCGGATTACCCTTAGGCGGACGATTCTGTGGCTGTGCAGGACGCTTTGGCTGCTGTTCACCCGGCTGACGCTTCGGCGGCTGTCCGTTACCCTGCTGCGGCTGACGTCTTGGCGGCTGTCCGTTGCCCTGCGGAGCCTTTGGTGCATCACCGTTCTCCTGCGGCTGACGTCTTGGTGGCTGACCATTGCCCTGTGGCTGACGTCTTGGCGGCTGTCCGTTACCCTGCTGTGGCTGTGGCCTCTCTGCCGGTGCTGACTGCTGAGGTCTCTGAGGACGTCTCACCGGCTTTGGTGCCTCTTCTTCCTCAAATTCTTCCTCATCCTCGTCATCTTCTTCGTCATCATCTTCATCATACTCTTCATCATCATAGTAGTCCGATGTATATTCTCTCAGTCTGATAAACATAAGAACAATCACAACCACTAAGATAACAACAACGATAAACAGCATAATCACCGGTAATGTAACCTCTGAATTACTATTCTTCGGAATAGTTGCATCTGCTGTATCATATACATATCGCTGATAAACACCCTTCTCAGAGTCGTAGATATACCAGCCGCTCTCTCCGTTCTGCTTTGTTGCATGGAACAGATAGAACGCACCATTCTTGAATGCGTTGATATCCTGATTTTCCCACTTTAAGATAATAGGAGTAAATTCAGGGAGCACATAAATCTCCTCATCTACATTCTCAAGGATGATATTCGCATTCTCATCAGCCGGTTCCGGCTCCTCCTGTGGCTGTTCCTCAGTTTCCGGCTCTGTCGACACTTCTGTTTCCGGCTCTGTCGGAGTCTCAGTTGTTCCTTCTGTTCCTGTAATCTCAGAAACCGCAGTATCTGCCGGAACATTATCAAAGGTAACAAGGTCTGAGCGAATGAAACCTGTAATCTCTCTGTTATTATAGTTAAAAGATACCTGATACCATACCTTTCCGTCCGTACCTGTTGTTTCTCCCGTAACAGTAAGAACCATTCCTCTGTTTGCGGTAGCTACTACGTCATTCTGTGTAGAAGCTCCCTTTCTGATTCGAACCCCGTTATTTACAACAGTTGCTGCTCTCTGTGCGGTTGCCGTTACCTCCGACGTTGTCGTCGTGGTATTACCGGTTGAGGCTGCATCGGAACCTGTATTCGTATTGGTATTCGGATTCTGATTCGGAACGGTAGTAATATTTCCGTCAGCGTTCTTCTGAACTAAGTCTGAACGGATAAATCCCTTTGTATCCGCATCAACAAATACCTGATACCAGATATTTCCGTCTGTACCTGTTGTCTGTCCGCAGATAGAAAGCTTATCGCCATTCTTAACACCAGCCAACGCTTTACTTGAAGTATCGGCTGTTTCTCTGATTTTAGCACCTGATGCCGTTACCGTTGCCGGAACCTCATCCGCCAAAACAACAGTACCAATACTTAAAATCATGCAAAAAAGCATTACTGCTATTGCATGAAGCCAGGTTCTTCGAACCTTTTTGTTTGTAACCCCCATTGTATTTCCTGTCTCGCTATTCTGTCTGTAAATACTCATTTCCTTCTCCTATATTTCCCCTGAATGTATTTTCTATACTTCGTCAATTGCCTTACCGATGTCGTGGCGCATATACTTGTTATCAAAGTCAATCCATTCAGTTGCCGCATATGCATTTGCTCTTGCTTCCTTCAGATCTGCACCCTTTGCTGTAACACCGAGTACACGACCGCCGTTTGTTACAAGCTTGCCGTTTTCCATTTTAGTTCCTGCGTGGAAACAATAGTAACCCTCTTTTCCTTCAAAGTTCTCAAGACCCCTGATTTCCAAGCCCTTGTCATACTTTACAGGATATCCGTCTGAGGCTAATACAACACATACCGCTGCATTATCTTCAAACTGAAGGTCAATTTCATCAAGCTTTCCATCGATACATGCTTCCATAACCTCGATGATATCATTCTTCATACGAGGAAGAACAACCTGTGCCTCCGGGTCACCAAATCTTGCATTATACTCTAACACTCTCGGTCCCTTTGGTGTCAGCATCAGACCAAAGAAAATAATTCCCTTGAACTCTCTTCCCTCTGCTGCCATGGCATCAACCGTCGCCTGATAAATATACTTCTTACAGAAATCATCAACCTCTTCTGTATAGAACGGACTTGGCGAGAAGGTTCCCATACCACCGGTATTCAGCCCCTGGTCTCCGTCCTTTGCTCTCTTATGATCCTGTGCGGATGTCATAGTCTTGATTGTCTTACCGTCAACATATGACAACACAGATACTTCACGTCCGGTCATGAATTCCTCGATAACCATACGGTTACCTGCTGTACCGAACTGCTTGTCGAGCATAATGGACTTTACGCCATCCTGTGCCTCTTCAAGATTATTACAGATTAATACACCCTTACCAAGCGCAAGTCCGTCAGCCTTTAATACGATAGGGAACGATGCTGTTTCCAGATACTTTAAAGCATCCTCTGCATTATCAAAGTTCTCATACGCCGCTGTCGGAATGTTATACTTCTTCATCAAATCCTTAGAGAATGCCTTAGACCCCTCCAGAATAGCTGCATTCTTTCTTGGTCCGAATGCTCTTAAGCCTTCCTTCTCCAATTCATCGATTAATCCGCCAACCAAAGGATCATCCATACCTACGATAGTAAGGTCGATTGCCTTCTCCTTGGCAAAAGCTACAATCTTATCAAATTCCATGGCACCGATTGGCACGCACTCAGCTATCATACCGATACCTGCATTACCCGGTGCACAGTATATCTTATCAACCTTTGGGCTCTTTGCCACGCTTGTTGCAATCGCGTGCTCTCTTCCACCGCTTCCAACGATTAATACTTTCATGTCTGCCTCCTAAATCTTCCTTCCGAAAAAATCTACGACATACTGATTTTTCCGGTTGCTATCAAATCAATTGCCTGTGGCAATATCTTCCATTCAGCCTCTTCCATGACACGCTGCTGTAAAGACTTCGGTGTGTCATCCGGTAATACCTCAACAGCCTTCTGCAAGATAATCGGACCTGTATCCGTTCCCTCATCTACAAAATGAACCGTTGCACCGGTTACCTTCACACCACGCGCCAGTGCCGCTTCGTGAACCTTTAAGCCATAATAGCCTGTTCCGCAGAAGGACGGAATCAGTGATGGATGAATATTGATAATACGGTTACGATATTTCTGAATCATCTTCTCAGGAATCACAACAAGGAATCCTGCAAGCACTACCAGATCCGGCTCTGCTTCATCCACGGCCGCAAGGAGGGCTTCGTTAAACTGCTCTCTTGTCTCGTAATCTTTAGGTGAAACAGCAAGTGCATCAATGTTGTGCTGCTGTGCTCTTTCCAAAGCAAAAACACCCTTATTGTTACTGATTACTCTTACAATCTGTGCGTTGGTAATCGTTCCTGCGTCTATGGCATCGATAATTGCCTGCAGGTTCGTACCACCACCGGATACACATACGCATATCTTTAGCATAAGGTTACTCCTTTTTCACCGGCCTTAATCTCACCAACAACATATGGTGTATCTCCGGCCTCTCTGATTGCCTCCATTGTCTTGCCAACATCAGCAGGATCTACTGCAACGATCATACCAAGACCCATATTAAAGGTATTGTACATCATCTGTTCTTCGATATTTCCTGTCTTCTGCAATAATCTGAAGATAGCAGGAACCTCATAGCTGTCCTTCTTAACAACGGCATGCATACCTTCCGGAAGCATTCTTGGAATATTCTCATAGAAACCGCCGCCTGTGATATGGCTGCAGGCCTTAACACGAACGCCTGCCTCCTTAATGCTCTTCAGAGCGTTAACATAGATTCTTGTAGGAGCAATTAATGCCTCTCCAAGAGTCTTACCTAATTCATCATAATATGTATCAAGACTCTCCTTAGTCATCTCGAATACCTTTCTGACTAATGAAAATCCATTGCTGTGCACACCTGTGGAAGCCATACCGATTAAGATATCGCCGGCCTTTAAGTCAGCACCCGTAATCAGATCCTTCTCATCTACAACACCAACAGCAAATCCTGCAAGATCGTACTCATCCTCAGGCATTAATCCCGGATGCTCTGCTGTTTCACCGCCAACAAGAGCTGCACCTGACTGCTTACATCCCTCTGCAACACCTGCAACGATTGTTGCAATCTTCTCAGGATAATTCTTACCGCATGCAATATAATCAAGGAAGAATAATGGCTCTCCGCCTGCACAGGCAACGTCATTTACACACATGGCAACAGCGTCAATACCGATGGTATCATGCTTATCCATAAGGAAAGCAAGCTTAACCTTTGTACCGCATCCGTCCGTTCCTGATAAAAGAATCGGATTCTCCATCTCCTTAATCTTTGCCAGAGAAAATGCACCGGAAAATCCGCCAAGACCACCAAGTACCTCAGGTCTCATTGTTTCCTTTACATGCTTCTTCATTAATTCTACTGATTTGTAACCAGCTTCAATATCTACACCAGCGTTCTTATAATCCATAATATCCTCCAAACATTTCCTACGAGTTATCGTCCATCATTTTATTCACTAAAATTATTTTTCCAGGTATTTCTTGTATCCAATCTCCTGTAACTTAGCATCCTTTGCCACTACCTGACTCTTAAGCTTTTCAGAATAGTCCTTTAACTTCTGCAGCAGTTCAGCATCGCTTGTAGCAAGAATCTTAGCCGCAAGAAGACCTGCATTGGCTCCACCGTTGATTGCTACTGTCGCAACAGGAATTCCTGAAGGCATCTGTACGATTGAATACAGAGAATCACGTCCGCCAAGAGAAGTTGTGTGCATCGGGATACCGATTACCGGCATAGGGAAGATTGCTGCACACATACCAGGTAAATGCGCTGCCATACCTGCACCTGCAATAATCACCTTGAATCCCTTGCTCTCTGCAGACTTTGCATAGTCAAAAAATACATCCGGCTCTCTGTGAGCGGAAATAATCGTCATTTCATAAGAAACTCCCAGCTCATCCAGAATCTCAGCAGCTTTTGCCATAATAGGCATATCTGAGTCAGAACCCATTACAATACCAACCTGTGCCATAATAATCCTCCTAAACATCTTGTTCATCTAACGGTGCAAAGCACACCTAATTCTACCTTTACAGTTTACAAATAAACCTTTGCTACGTCAACTCAAATGTTGTTTTTTTTCGACAACAATCAGCAAAAACTACTCCTCAAAGGGTGAATTCAATTCTTCACAGCCTTCCGGTACAAAACGTCCCTCTCTGATAATCGGATAAGCATTTCCGTTATCATCATACGCAATGATGGAGCCCAGCTCATCATAAGGAATCGTAATATCCGTATGGCATCCGAAATACGCCTTGGACGGGTCCGTCTTACGAAGCAGCGATACAGAATTGTCTCTTGCCACGATTTCCTTTCCATCCTCATTATATACCTTCACATCCTCCGCATGGGAATAACAGGTATCTCCCACTGCAAAGTGCGGTCCTGTTTTTTCCGCAATCAGAATCGGAAAACGATTGCCGATATCGTATTTCTTCGCGGTCATGTAGGCTGTTGTATTCGTACCGATTGCGAACTCGCCAAGCGGAAGTGATGCATAGTTGAAAAGAACATTTGCCTTTACATATTCCTTATTCTTTGCTTCCTCGTCAAAGTTTGTACAGGTATAATCCGTAACCTTACCGTCCTCAAAGGTCATCTCCAGATTATGATATTCCAGCTCATTCAGGAAGACACGGCTCACATGCAGCGTACCTCTTGTTCCCTCCAAAACAGGCGAAGTAAAGACCTCACCGACCGGAATATTGACATCCGCTACACAGTTTTCAAAAATAGCCTCTTTTTCCGGATTCGTTATCGGATACAGCCGGATATGCATGTCTGTCTTATTGCCGTTCATACCCTTAACCTCCACATAGGTCGCCTTATTCAGGGTATCAATGATAATCGCCTGCATTCTCTCATATGCCATATAATCCAGCGTATTAATCTTAACGGTCTCGTCAAATATCTCCTCAAATCGCTCACCAATCTCTGGAAAAGGAAAGGCAATAATCGTAAAGCTTCTCTCTTCGCCATTGATATACTCATAAGTAATTCCCGTGGAAGCACCTGTAAATTCGGAAGAAAGCTTCTGCTGTTCCTCGTTTAAACTGCACGCCTCACTTTTTGACACCGGTGCAAACGGTTCCTCTCCGAACACCTCTATCACCGCAGGACCTGCATACTTTGCAGCCTTTTCCTTATGCTCCTCATATGCCTGCCGAAGCACCTCAAGCTTTCTGTTTACAAGCTTCTTATCTAAAAACAAGGCAATATCATCCTTGTGGTCATACTCAAACTGCTTATTGGCAATCGCACCGTAAAAACCAATCTTGAAATTACCCTTCTTATGGAAAATACTTGCAGATGCTCTGTAAATTGCAGGCTTTAATCCCAGCTTGGCAAAGTTTCCGACAGCCGCCTTTACAATCCTTTCAAAGCCCGCAACATATCTGATATCCACGATTTCCTTTTTGCTTAAATCCTTATTGCCCTTGACAAAGCCGATGCGATAGCCCTCAGAATAAGTATCTGCAATCATCTGAATCTTCTCTTCCGGCATGGATGCCAGAAAAGCAGCCATCTGCTCTGTTTCTTCCGATATATACTCACCGGAACGATACAGATAGCGGACATCCGATAAATCACTATCCATAACGATTCTTGTCAAAAAGTCACACGCTGCATCGACCTGTGTTCTGACTCTCCACTCCGCCGCCGGCTCGGAATAATCACTCACAAACCAGTATAAGGTATCCTTCAGCTCCTTCTCGTCCGGCGCGTCCATGCCTTCGGAAAAAGCATAAGCAAATGCATTATATACCTCAACAAACAGCTCCATGCGGATAACCTGTTCCTCTGACATTTCCTCAAAAACATAGGGAATCATGCAACGAAGCTCTGTATAAAGAAAGGACAGCATCCTTCCCATCTGCAACCCGAATTGCCCACAGCACACACCAGGATTGGCATAGCTTCTGTCATAATTCTCGCCCAGAATATCCTCATACAGAGCTCGATTTGCGCTACGAAGCTCCTCTAACGAGCCCTTCTGCCAGAAGCCCTCCTGCACGCTTTTTGCCGTATCCCTCATCAAAAGCAGAAATGCTGCTGTTTTTTCAAAATAATCCTTATATTGTTCAGAAACCTCCTGTGACTGCGCAATTTCCTGAATGCGCTCACACGAAAGCTCATATCTCTCTTCCAAAAAAGTCATACCTGTTACGCTCCTAAATATAAAATAAAACCACCCGCCAGAATGGTCAGAGTATTCAATAATATCCCCAATACCGGGAATAATCTGTAAATATCCTTTTGCAGGCCCGCGCGGATTCCCAGCACCATGCCGATAACAGCAAAAATAAGAGAGAGCAGAATCACCGTGCCGTACTGCATAGGTGCCACTCCCTTATTCTGATATGTCAGATAGACTGCAAGAATAACCGAAGCCAGCGCAATCGCACCAAGTATCGAGGACATGATACCCTGCTGCGGATTCTTCTTATTTGTAAATTTATATCCCTTTTTTTGAAACATTATCATATCTATGTCTAACCCTTTTTCTTTCTAATCGGGTAGGAGGTAGATAATTATTTTATCTACCGACCTCCCACACCACCGTA
>CAYLWP010000082.1:0-10874 GCA_964387365.1 uncultured Roseburia sp.
GTACAGGTGGAGCTCAAAAGCGTGCTGGTGGTGTCGCTGGTGCGAAATATTCAAATGATGAAAACACTTGGTTGGAAGGAATGCTTCCTGTTGCAAAATTATTTTACAACTTAATTAAAGAATTGATAAAGGATTCAAAAATTGATGCAACAGAAATCGAAAAATTAAAAACCAAAGAATACACAAAATCCTTATTTAAAGCAACCGACTATCCGGCAATTGCGAACAATGTGGATGATAATAAAGGAAACTCCAGTCACAAAAGATACAGAGCAAAAGAAATCCATTTCAACAATACTGATATATATGTTTCAACTCAGTTCTTTGAGTCGGATAGAGATGCTGTTATAGAATGGTATAAAAATCATTTGGAATAAGCATAGTACTGAATTGATGAACCTCTCACGGCAGGGACTTGTTTACTGTCATGAGAGGTTCGGCGGGTATTAGGGGTTCCCTAACGGGGTATCTAGTAGTGTGGCTATCTAAATACTCTGCTCGCTAAGATTGAACATAGTTTTACGTTTCTGCAAAATAAAAGGCACAACCAACGGATTTTTCATTCCGAAGGCTGTGCCTTTTCGCATTCTAAGTATAAACTACTTTAGCTTTTTCCACCCCGTAGCATTATGAGCGGCTTTTCTTTTTTTGGATTTTATTAATGTACATATTTTCATCGGCTCTGCTGTAGGTATCGTCCAGATTTTTATCAAGATTAGCATCATAGATGGCAAATCCGTAAGCAATCTGGATATGAAGAGTATCTTCCTTTTTGTTGAAGGAATCCACATGCCATTCCAGCAGATTGAAATAATACGGAAAATCAAACGTGGATGCCTGCTCGATAATTACAACAAATTCATCACCGCCGACACGGTAGCATTTTCCGACATTTGAGTAGGTATCGGAAATAATTTTTGCGGAGGTGGTGATGTACTTATCACCGTAAAGATGCCCCAGCGTATCATTGACCTTTTTCAGGTTATTCAGGTCAAAGTTAATGATTGCGATATTATGTGGTGAAGCGGATAAAATCTCAAAGTCGTTGTTAAAAGCGGTACGGTTTGAAACGCTTGTCATCTGGTCTGTAAATGCAAGCTGATGATACACGTCAGCTTTTTTACCAAGCTTCATCAGGGAAGCGGATTCCTGAAAGGATGCCAATCCCAATACGATGATGTAAAAAAGAAAACCGATACGACCAAAGCTGTTATTATCCCATGCACCAAGATAGTATGCGATTAAATCAATAGCAAGTAAAACTACGCAGACACTGATGCAGATAAAGTGCAGCATGACCTGCTGATTGTTATCGCCTCTTCTCAACATGCGAATGGAACTAATCACAATGATAATAGCTAAAAGTAACATCATGACATGCGTTGACAAAAGGGTCTCACGAAAGTCAGCAATTTTTAACAGCTGTAAAGTAACACAGGTTGCGATTTGAATGACATCAATGATACAGAAAGCGTCCCACATTTTACTCTTGTCATTGTAATAAGACCTGACAAATAAGGAAAATGGCAGAGGCAGTAATATCAGGGATATAAAGGATATATAGGAGCAAACCAGGTTATTTTTAAACAGCAGGGTAGTAAAGCGGCTTTCATTGATGGACCAGATAGAAAGCAATATCGCAAAAAGACCAAGCTGTAAAAGGTTTGGCTGAATGACCAAATTCAATCTGGTATATACCCAATAGGCAACCAGACAGGCACCCAGACCAAAGATAATAATACATATAACAAAGGTTAAAATGTGGTCGGAAATAACGCTTCCAAAGACAGACATGGAATTTCCCACATAAAAGGTAGGAATAGTCTCAAGATAACTGTCATAAGGAGAGGTAATCTCAATCCTAAGCTGATTGTCACCGGGAGGCAGGGTTATAAAATTCCAGTTATATCCGGAGGATTTTGCAAAAGGATTATTGTTCTCCACAGGAAATTGATAGATTATCGCATCATTGCAATAAACCATAATATTCTGATGAACGGAATAAAAGCCAATAAAATTGACAAAATTCTTCGTATTATAAACTACGCTCAAAGTGCCGGTCAGAACAGTAGAGTCAGCATGATAATCTACGTTGTAGTCAGTCCAACGAAGCGCATTATAGCTTGAAGTATATTGACGGGAATTGTCTTTGCCATCATACAGAAAAACATAAATCAGTAAAGAAAACCCTAAAATAAGCAGAATCGTATATATAATGTAATAAAATTTTTTCATAGGAATATCCATGCCTTTCTCCAATATTGCAGTTTTGTAAATCATATGGTGTCACGAATTGTTTTGTTGCTAAAGCAACTCTCACTATTCTGAAAACATTTGGGATATACAAAAACTACTGCTCAAATTGTTAGAAAATAACCTAGTTTAATTTATTATATCACTTTAAAAATGAATACGCTATATAATGTTTTGAATATTCTGAATTGTATAAAGCAAAGTCGACAAGGCAACAGGAATCGTTACACTTTTTTAATAAAATACCACTTGCAGAGCGTGTAGGGATTGTTTAGAATAAAGTCATTAAGGGAGTGAGAGGTAATATATGGGATTTGAAAAAGAAAAAATAAAACAGATTAGGCGGATGATTTTATTTGTTGCGGGAATCGTGCTTGTGCTTATGTACAGCGAGGAAGTTTTTTACGCAATAGGAGTACTTATTAATATTATGAAGCCATTTATTTATGGCGGTGTGATGGCATTTATATTAAATATTCCGTTACGATTTATTGAAAACAGAGTGCTTAAAAAATGGAAGGGAAAGTCTGCTGATAAGCTGAAACGTCCGCTCGGAATTATTTTCAGCCTTTTATTTGTTGTTCTGATTATCAATCTTGTTGTTATGACAGTGGCACCACAGCTTGGAAAAACCTTGGTTGAGCTCGGCAATCGTATTCCGGCCTTTGCAGAAGAGGCAGTGGACAAATTGGAAATGGTCAGTGCACAGTATCCGCAGCTGGAAACCTATGTCGCAGAGCTGGAGAATCTGGAAATTGACTGGCAATCAACCATAGACAGTCTGGTGAAGTTTTTCAGAACCGGAATGACAAATGTTCTTTCCTCTACGGTTACTGTGGCGGGTAGTATTATTGGCGGTGTCATGAATCTGGTAATCGGATTTACCTTTGCAATATATATTCTTGGTCAGAAGGAGACACTTTGCAGTCAGGCAAAACGACTGATTTCAGCATTCTGTTCTGAGCGGATAGAACAGTTTATTTTGAAGGTAGCTACCCTTGCAAACAGAAACTTTTCAAATTTTATTAGCGGACAGTGCACAGAGGCAGTCATTCTGGGACTTTTGTTTGTGATTGCAATGACAATTTTCCGCATACCGTATGCTGTTCTGGTTGGTGTGCTGATTGCGTTTACCGCATTAATCCCTATTATGGGAGCGTTTATCGGCTGTTTTGTAGGCGCATTTCTGATTCTGGTAAATAATCCGATACAGGCAGCGTGGTTTATCGTTATGTTCCTTGTAATCCAGCAGATAGAGGGCAATCTGATTTATCCGAAGGTGGTAGGTAATAAGGTTGGACTTCCTTCCATCTGGGTGTTGATGGCAGTCAGTGTCGGTGGCAGTTTATTTGGCGTTGCCGGTATGCTGTTTTTCATTCCGCTGGTATCGACCTTCTATATGCTGATTCGTGATATGGTGAATGAAAGAAACGCCAAAAAACAGGGAAATAATAAAAAGCCATACCATGCAAATTCATATAATCGTAAGAAAAAGTATTATCATAAGCCAAAAAATAATGAGCAGAAAAAGGATGTCTGAGGACATCTTTTTTTGTGCATGGGAGCAAGGGAGTTGAATTAAATAAACAAATAATGTAAAATGTATATATTCAGGTAACTATTCAGAGCTTTTTGGCATAGCTCTGAATGTAAAAAGCGATATAAGAGGTATATGCAGATATGAAGAGATGCGTGATAGTAGGGGCAGGAGGGTTTCATGTCTCAGCATGGAGTTACCGGGAAGAAGATTATCTGATTGCGGCAGATGGTGGCTATGAGCACCTGTGCAGGCTGGGAGTGACTCCCGATTTGCTGATAGGAGATATGGATTCTTTGGAGCGGGAATGTCCGGAAACAGGCATACAGATAAAAAGACTTCCTGTGGAGAAGGATGATACGGACATGCTTGCTGCGATAAAGGAAGGCCTTGCCCTGGGATATAGGGAATTTCATATCTATGGAGCTCTGGGTGGCAGCCGGATTGACCATTCCCTCGCCAATATACAGTGTCTGTTATATTTGAAAAAACGCGGTGCAAACGGCATTTTGTACGGTGAACATGACAGGATGGAGCTGCTTTGCAATGAAAAAAGAGTATATCCGGCTTCGATGAAGGGTATCTTTTCTGCATTTGCATATGGCGGTGATGCAAAGGGCGTAACGGAGCAGGGATTAAAATACAGTTTGCAGAATGCCGTGGTGAAACAGGAATTTCCAATCGGTATCAGTAATGCATTTATTGGGCAGGAAAGCATGATTGAGGTCACGGACGGAAGGCTGCTTATTTACATACAGGATAATAAAGGGGAATAACCACTAAAATCTTACCGGAGGGGGCGGGTTGAGTGAATGTTATACAAAGAATATGGAAATCGTTAGCTGAAAAGAATAAGACGCTGGATGTACAGCGCTTGGTTTTGAATGCCATTCTTATCATTTCAGATTTGGCACTTGTTCTAATCATCGCATTGGAAGAGATTATGTATGAAGAGGAAAATGCCGTGCTTGGTCTGTCTCTGATTATGCTTTTTCTGACGCTAATGCTGATCTTGATTAATGTATATCCGCAGAAAATGGCGTTATGGTCAGCGATTGTGACGATACCGCTAAACTTTATCTTTTTTCCGTATCAGTTTATTATTTCCAATGGTGGCGGTATCAGGTCCGGTATGCCAATCTGGCTGACCTTTGGTATCCTGCTTACATTTCTGTTGGCGGAGGGAATCTATTTTAAGATTTTACTTCCGTTGACGATTGCCGTTAATACGGCGATGATTTTGCTTTTGTATATGGATCCTGATTTTCTGGTAGAGAGATATCAGAGAAACTATTATTATCATGATAATCTGATTGCCATGCTTGTGGTAGGCTGTTCCTGCGGCTTTGTATTAAAATACCAGAAGAGCGTGCAAAAGCGTCAGCTGGAGGCATTGGAATCGGCAAAGCTTGCAGCGGAGCAGGAGAAGCAGAACGCTGAAAAAGCGAATCAGGCAAAGAGCAGTTTCCTTACCAATATGTCCCATGATATTCGTACCCCGATGAATGCCATTGTGGGAATGACGGATATTGCAAAGTTCAATCTTGATGATAAGGAAAGGGTTAGGGAGTGTCTGCAGGTAATCAGTGCTTCGTCTACACAGCTTTTCCAGCTGTTGAATAACGTGCTTGATTTGTCTGAGATTGAGTCGCAGGCTATGAAATTGAAAGAGGCTCCGTTCAATTTGGAAGAGCTGATGGAAAACATGGAATTAGTTGTTTCCCAGAGTGCAAAGAGTAAAAAGATAAAGCTAAACTTTGAATATGATATCAAAAACAGTAATCTGATTGGTGATTCGGTGAGATTGCGTCAAATGGTGATGAATATCATCGGAAACAGTGTGAAGTTTACACCGGCAGAGGGAAGTATTTCCGTGAGTGTGAGACAGACGAGTAATGATATCGATGATTATGCCAATTTTGTCTTTGTGGTGTCGGATACGGGAATCGGTATGACGCAGGAATTTATCGACAAGCTGATTTATCAGCGGTTCGAGCGTGAAGAGGATCAATATGTCAAAAAAACCGAGGGAAACGGCATTGGAATGAGTATTACCAAGGGTATTGCGGACGCCATGGGTGCGACAATTCAGATACAGAGTGCACCGGGAGAGGGAAGCACCTTCACAATCTGTCTTCGCCTGAAGGTGGATCTGCAATGCAAGGCTGCGATTCGTAAGGAAAAGGACGGAAGTATTTCCTTTGATGCAACGGGAAAGAGAATCCTTATTGTTGAGGACAATGAAATCAACATGGAGATTATCCGTGGAATTTTGGAGCGAACCAATGCAGAACTTATCTGCGCCTGGAGCGCTGAGGAAGCCCTTGAGCTGATTGACAGGGAAGAAAAGCTTTTTGATGTGATTTTTATGGATATACAGCTTCCGTGTATGGACGGTTACAGTGCAACAAGACAGATTCGCTGTATGGCAAGAGAAGAAGCAATGAGTGTACCGATTATTGCCATGACAGCCAATGCATTTTCCCAGGATGTGCAGAAGGCACTGGATTCCGGTATGAATGCACACATTGCCAAGCCGATTGATGTGGAAGAACTGTTTCAGAAATTATATCATTTTCTGTATAACTGACAAAGGTTGTATGGTGAGTAGTTTAAATACAACAAAACGGAGTGTTGTCGTAGTTTGACAGCACTCCGTTTTCGCATACTGTGATTTTTCACAGAGTAGTTTTTATATTACATGACATCCTGTAGTTGCGCCATTTGCAGCTGGTAGTAAGCGCCTTTTTTTGCCATAAGTGTTTCGTGGTTTCCTTCCTCTAGGATACCGCCATGGTCAATGACGAATATTCGGTCAGCCTTCTGAATCGTGGATAGACGATGCGCAATGACAAAGGAGGTACGCCCCTTTAACAGGGCTTCGATACCCTCCTGAACAAGCAGTTCCGTCTTGGTGTCGATGCTTGAGGTTGCTTCATCAAGAATCAGAATTTTAGGCATGCTCACCATGGTTCTTGCAAAGGCAAGAAGCTGTTTTTGCCCGATGGATAAACCGCCGCCCCGTTCTTCGAGAACGGTATCATACTGTTTTGGAAGCTTCATGATAAAGTCATGTGCACGAACTGCCTTGGCAGCGGCAATGATTTCTTCATCGGTTGCATCCAGCTTGCCGTAAGCGATATTTTCACGGATGGTACCCGTAAAGAGGAAATTATCCTGAGTCATAATACCCATTTGCTGTCGCAGGCTTTCGATACTGACTGATTTGATATCATGTCCGTCTATTTTAATCCTGCCTTCCTGAATATCATAAAAGCGGCTAATCAGATTGATAATCGTAGTCTTTCCGGCACCGGTAGGTCCGACAAGTGCAATGGTCTCACCGGGCTGAATACGGAAGCTGATATTTTGCAGTACCTTTGTATTTTCATCATAGGAAAAGCTTACGTTTTCAAAGTCAACAGCACCTACAATCGGTGGCATTGGGGTGACGCCCTCAGCATCCGTAATCTCGGATTTGGTATCTAGTATTTCAAAGATTCTTTCCGCACCTGATATATTGGTAATCAGCTGGTTATAGAAGTTACTGAGGTTCATAATCGGCTGCCAGAACATGGAAATATAGGTTCCGAACGCAATCAGCGTACCAATCGTGACCTGCTCAACACCAAGAATCACAATACCGGTATACCAGAGAGAAACCGAGCCGAAGCCCCAGCAGAAGTCGATGACTGAGCCAAAGGCATCTGCAAACAGTACGGCATCCATGAAGGAAGAGCGGTGCTCTCTGACTAAGGAATGGAAGGTATACCTCGTTTCCTTTTCCGCATGGAAGCTCTGAATGATTCGGATTCCGGATAAGTCTTCATGAACAAAGGCATTCAGGTTCGAGGATTTTTTCCTGTGTATCTGCCATTTTACATGAGAGTGTGTCTGGATGAACCAGATACCCGCAATCATAAACGGAATACTAATCAGAGAGGCTGCGGCAAGCAGCGGATTTTTAGCAAACATAATGATGACAACGGCACAGACAGTAATAAAATCGGGTATCAGCGTTGTAACACTGTTTGATAAAACGTCCTTCAGCGAGTTGATATCGCCAATGATTCTTGCAAGAATCTTTCCTGTCGGTCTGCTGTCGAAAAACTTGAAATCCAAGGTCTGTATATGTGTATAAAGCTGCTGGCGGATGGTAACCAGCACCTGATTACAGACCTTTGCCATAACATACATTCTCACCTTGACGAGAACGATAAGAATCAGGTTTAAGACAATCGCGATGGCTGCAATACGATACAGCCCCTGAAAATCCTTCACTGCAATATGATTGTCGATGGCAGCCTCCATAAGGAGAGGATTAATCAGGCTGACTGCAACGCAATATGCCATAATGAGTAATACTCCCAAAATAGGAAGCTTATATTGTAAAAGATAAGAAAAGAGTCGCCCGAGAGTCTTGACTTTACTGACTTCGGCAAGCTTCTCATCTTCCTTAAATGAGTTAATAGGCACGATTAGGCCTCCTTTCTGTTAAAGAGATAAGTCAGGCCTCGATTCTGTTTCACAGAATCGAGGTGTGGCAGAGCGCCACATACACAATTAGCAGAAATGTTCGATGCATGTAAACATGCACTCACATTCTGCTAATTGTGTGCATGACTAAACTGGTTTCCATATTGTGAGCAGTAAGTTTCATAATAGAGTCCCTGCTTTTTCATGAGTTCTTCGTGCGAACCGCGTTCGGCAATGGTCCCGTTCTCCAGAACGATGATTTCGTCCGCATGGCGGACGGCACTGATTCTGTGGGCTATGATAAGCTTTGTTGTATTTTGTAACCGGTGCAAGGTCTTTTGAATCTCAT
The DNA here is from genome assembly GCA_964387365.1 of uncultured Roseburia sp. GTDB lineage: Bacteria > Bacillota > Clostridia > Lachnospirales > Lachnospiraceae > COE1. The sequence continues at coordinate 8,616 of CAYLWP010000082.1, forward strand.
GCTCTGTTTCCATATCAAGCGCGGAGGTAGAGTCGTCCATAATCAGAATCGGAGCTTTTTTCGCAAGCGCCCTTGCAATGCTGATACGCTGCTTCTGACCGCCGGAGAGTCCGACACCGCGTTCTCCGATAATGGTTTCATAGCCTTTGTCCATTTTTTCGATAAATTCGCTTGCCTGTGCAGCTCTTGATGCATTACGGACGGTAGCGATGTCAATGCTGTCGCGTTTTCCCAGCTTTACATTTTCCGTAATCGTATCAGAGAATAAAAAGACATCCTGCATGACAAGCGAAATGCTTTCACGCAATTGCTTCAGTGACAGCTCCCTGATGTCCACGTTATCTAATAAAATCGTTCCGTCTGTAGCATCATAAAGACGCTGTAACAGCTGAATTACAGAGGTTTTTCCGGCACCGGTTGCGCCCATAATACCAATGGTTTTTCCGGGTTCTGCAACAAAGGAAATATCGTGAAGAATCTCGTGCTTATCCTCTTTATGGAAGGAAACATGGGAGAATTCGATTTTTCCCTTTATGGCATCCGGCACAATCGGATGCGCTGCTTCCTGAATGGCAGGAATTTCGTCGTAAATCTTCTGAATCTTCTTATTTGAAGCAATGCCGGCAGACAGGTCGTTGGACAGCCACCCAAGCATTTCCATCGGCCAGACAATATTGTTGGAGTATTCGATAAATGCACCGAGTGTTCCGAGTGTGATGACCTCTGCGATTACAAGTCGGCCACCGAGTAACAGCATAAGCATCGGTAACAGCTTGGTGATAATCTGAAAATAAGGATAATATTTTACAAAAACCTTGGACTGCTGCATATTTAAGTCATAGTATCGCTTATTGTGCGAAAGGAACTTCTGAATCTCAAAGCGTTCACGGGCAAATGCCTTCACAGTGCGGACGCCGGCAAGATTTTCCTCGGCTACGGTGTTGAGCCTTGCGTTTTCTTCGCTGATTTCCTCATAAATCTCACCGAGCTTTTTTTCCATTCTGACCGCAATCATGGCACAGAGAATCATGGCACAGGTCGGAACAATTGCAAGCGATACGTTCAGGCTGTACATACAAAAGAGTACTACGGTGGTATGATAAATTACTTCAATCACCAGCATGCCGACATAGGACATGGTATTCCAGACACGGTCAACATCGTCTTTCACGCGGGCCATGAGCTCGCCCGTATTATTTTTATCAAAAAAGTTACAGCTCAGGCTCTGGATATGGTCAAAAAGTTCCTTTCGCATTTCGGATGCAATCTTAGAACCTGTTTTGTCAAAGGTGTATTCCTTTGTATATTGGAAAACGCATCTGCCGATACCGACGCCTAAGATGCCGCCAAGCAGATAGGGCAGCAGTGCGATATTTCCACCGATGATGACATCGTCAATAATATGCATGGTCAGCATCGGTGACAGCATATCCAGCGATACGCTGAGTAACAGGGAAACAATGGCTAACAGATAGGACCATTTATATTCCCGGATATAAGTTGACAGCTTCTTTCTTTTCATAATGTGTAAATTAACCTCCCCTCAAGGTAACGAAAATTTCCGGGTGCGACATATCACGTTCTTGCTCGAGCGCATGAATAAAGAATGTGCTTTGTACATTCTCGCGTCGAGTGCGCATAAAAAAACCACGGCAGAAAACTACCGTGGTTAAGAATCAACAGATAAATGAAATAATTGAATTCTGATATATCACATCAGTCTAAGACTGACGGCACCCGGAGGTAATTTTCATATTATAACTATGTAATTGGATGTTTGTGTAGCTTGATACAAATAAAAACATATTTTTTACCTCCTTTCCTAAAATTGGTTAACAGTGACATCTATTACGTTACTATATAAAAAGAAATCTGTCAATAAAAAACTTTTTCCATGATATCTTTGATATCATTGATATCCTTGATATCATTCCTGATAACTATTCAGAGCCAATCTCGAAATAATATGTAAAAGGTAAGAGAGTGCTTGCGATTTGTTGAAAAAACGGTTATACTCATGAATTGGGAAAAAGTTTGTAAATCACAGTATAAAGCTGTAATGATAGAAAAGGAGATAAAAAGATGAGCAAGAAAACAACTGTTTTAATGATTCTTGATGGTTACGGACTGAATGACACGGCAGAGCATAACGCTGTTGCAGAGGCTAAGACTCCTGTTATGGATAAGTTGATGAAGGAATATCCATTTGTCAGAGGTAATGCAAGCGGTATGGCAGTTGGTCTTCCGGATGGTCAGATG
>CAYLWP010000083.1:0-10871 GCA_964387365.1 uncultured Roseburia sp.
TGCGACCTCTGCGTCCCGAACGCAGCGCTCTACCAAGCTGAGCCACGCATCGAAGCAACAATATTATTATACAGATTTTTATAATTATTGCAATAGTAAGTTTCAATTTTTTTTATTTATGGAGGGGAAGAGTGCAAAATGGCATTATTACACGTTAATTTTTTTTCACACGCATTGGGAAAATGTACAGCAATGAATGTAATTTTACCACAAAGAACAAGAAATCAGATTGAAATGACAGAAGAAGGCAACAGAAGAAAATATCCGGTATTGTATTTGTTACATGGATTAAGTGATGATTATACAATCTGGTTAAGACGGACAAGTATCGAGCGATATGCAGATGGTATGGGTATTGCGGTTGTCATGCCGGATGCAGATACTTCCTATTATTCCGATATGGTACACGGAAGAAAATACATGACCTTTTTATCAGAAGAATTACCGGAAATCGTGCTTGACTTTTTCCCGAATATTTCGCAGGACAGGGAGGATACCTTTGTTGCCGGGATTTCCATGGGTGGCTACGGAGCCTACAAGCTCGCACTCGGATCGGACCGTTTCGGAGCAGCAGCTTCGCTTTCCGGCTCACTGGATTTTCCTCTTGAACTTACCTTTGAGCGCAACCTGAAGTCAAACAGAAAACTTTGGGAAAATGTATTCGGGGATTTGGAGCAGGTAAAGGGTTCTGTAAACGATGTGCTGTTTTTGGCTGAGGAAAAGAAAAAGAACGGAAAAGCCTTGCCAAAGCTTTATATGTGGTGCGGAACGGAGGATTCTCTTTATCAGCTAACGGCAAGTGCGCATAAAAAATTGGACGAACTTGGCTTTGATCTGACCTATGAAGAATCACAGGGTGGACACCAATGGAAATATTGGGATGAGAAAATACAAACGATATTGCAATGGTTACCAATAAAGCGTTAAATGCTTATGAAGTTTTTGTGATTCTTTTCTCTTGTTTTATTTTGCAAAAGTGCTATATTAATCTATGGTAAACAACTAAAATTTTAACAATTTCTGCAAGACAGGATGAGCAGAATGGAGGATTTATCATGGAACCATATGCAGTATTTAAGGATCTTGCTATTATCATTGTAGCGGCAAAGGTCTGCGGTATTATCGCCAGAAAGTTTAAGGCACCGCAGGTAGTAGGTATGATTATTGCAGGTTTGCTTGTCGGACCAAGCGTGTTAGGCTGGGTGGAACTGACGGATTTTATTACACAGATGGCAGAAATCGGCGTTATTCTTCTGATGTTTTCTGCAGGTCTGGAAACAGATTTAAAGGATCTTGTAAAAACAGGACCGGTTGCAACGCTGATTGCGTGTGCCGGTGTAGCAGTACCGCTTATTATGGGTACTATTTTATATATGATGTTCTATGGCTGGGCAGCAGTCGGAACAGATGAGTTTTTTAAGGCAGTATTTATTGGCTGTATTATGACAGCGACCAGTGTTAGTATTACTGTTCAGTCGCTTCGTGAAATGGGATATCTCAAGGGTAGTGTCGGAACAACGATTCTTAGCGCAGCAATTATCGATGATATCATTGGTATTATTGTGCTTACCTTTGTGATCGGCTTCAAGAATCCGGAATCTCAGCCGGTTCAGGTAATTATTAACACCGTATTGTTCTTTGTAGCAGCCATTGTTGGCGGTATCATTGCGTACTTTGTGTTCAAGAAGATAGATACAAAGTATCCGCATACCAGAAGAATACCGATTGCCAGTCTTGCGCTCTGTTTCATTTTAGCCTATGTGGCAGAGGAATACTTCGGAATCGCAGATATTACCGGTGCTTATGTAGCGGGAATTATTCTTTGCAGTATCAAGGATTCACAGTATATTGAAGAGAAGGTTGACATTAATTCTTATATGCTGTTCGGACCTGTATTTTTCGCAAGTATCGGATTAAAGACAGCTATTGACGGTATTGATTCTGCTTTGATTCTGTTTTGTATCGGTTTCGTTATCGTTGCGCTTGTTTCCAAGATTATCGGTTGCGGTCTGATGGCAAGAATCTGTGGCTTTAAGAGTATGGACAGTTTCAAAATCGGTGTCGGTATGATGACAAGAGGCGAGGTTGCCTTGATTGTTTCACAGAAGGGACTTTCCGTCGGACTGATGTCTTCCGAGTACTTTACTGCGGTAATTCTTCTGATTATTATATCTTCGATTACGGTACCTATATTCTTAAAGCTGTTATATACCAAGGCACCGGAAGTAGAAAAAGCGTAACCGCTTTAACCGGCAACGCTTTTTATCAGGGCAACTGCCTTCGGGAAATCATCCATTGGCAGTTCACAACAGGATAGAGCAACATGGGCATACCCCTTTGTTTCCCTAGGAGAGGCAAAGACGCGGATGCCTTTTTTTTGCAGCTTATCCCTGAATTCTGTATTGGTCATATTGCTTTTTACCTTCAGATGAACGAGAAATACCGATTCGCCCATGGAAACCAAGGCACGGTTGCCGAAGGCAAGCTCCAGTTCGTTGCTAAGTGCCTTTGCCTTATTGGCATACAGACGTTTCAGCTTTCGTATCTGGCTGTCGAGGTGTCCGTCACGGAGAAACTGACAAAGAGCAAGCTGTTCTGACTTGGAGGCTGTCTGGTTATATAAAGCCTTCTTTTTTTCATAAAGCGGCAGAAGTTCATCCGGCAGTATCATAAAGCTTAGTCGGATAGAAGGCAAAAGCAGCTTGGAAAAGGTACTCAGATAAACAACATGTTCACCGCCGGCAAGTCCCTGCAGACAGGGACGGGGCTTTGTAAAATAGCGGAATTCATTGTTATAGTCATCTTCGATAATGAGTCTGTTGTGTGAGATGGATTCGTGAAGCAGGGAAAGTCTGCTTTCCACGGACATCACGTCACCCAACGAGGTCATATGGGAAGGGGTCATATACAGAATATCAGCCTCTTCCTTATTCTGTATGATATCAAAGCCGTAATCCTCAAAAATAATCATACCCTGTGCAAACTTCGTGTCATGGAAGCAGACACCGTTTTTGTCCCGAAGCAATGGGCACAAGATATTAAGCAGACTTTGCGAGCCGGCACCGATGACAATATTCTCCGGTTTGCAGACAGCATTTCTTTTATTAATTACATACTGGCAAATGGTTTCTCTCAGTTCATATTCTCCCTGAGGCTCCCCGTAGGTCAACATTCGTTTGTCCTTACGAAGTGCGCTTTTGATATATCGTCTCCAAAGGTTAAAATCGAAGCTGTCGGCATCTACATTGCTGGAGGTAAAATCATAGAGGATATCTTTTTTGGTTTTGTGGATATCTTTGGAAACAGAGGAGGAGCTTGTGGAATTTTTTACCGGACGCGGTGTAACATAGTAGCCGCTTTGCGGGCGGGATATGATATAACCGTCTGCGGCAAGGCACAGATAGGCAGCCTCGATTGTGGTACGGCTAAGACTAAGCTGTTCGGAACACTTTCGGATAGACGGCATTTTCGTATTTTCCGGAAGCTTGCCTGAAAGAATCAATTTTTTATAATAATCATACATCTGCATATATCTTGTAGCCATGGCTGTGCTCCTTTCTGTCAGCAGAATAAACTGCTGTTTAGCAATATTTTATCATGACAGTTTTCCGCCTACAAGGGAATAGGATTTGATTTTGGTAAAAACTGTGCTATGATTATTTCAATGATTAAATTAGGAGGTTCTTATGAAGAGCTTGTTAAAATATTTGAAGGATTATAAGAAGGAAACGGTTCTTGCACCTTTGTTTAAGATGCTGGAAGCGTCCTTTGAACTGTTTGTTCCGCTTGTTATGGCGGCAATTATTGATACCGGTATAACAAACGGCGACAAGAGTTATATTTTGCAAATGGGAGGAATTCTTGTTCTGCTTGCGGTAATCGGGCTTGTCTGTGCGGTAACGGCACAGTATTTTAGTGCAAGGGCAGCAGTAGGCTTTGCGACAAAGCTTCGTCACGCACTGTTTGCCCATATTCAGGGCTTATCCTATACCGAGCTTGATACGCTTGGTACAGGAACACTGATTACAAGAATGACAAGCGATGTCAATCAGCTGCAAAATGGTGTGAATCTGACGCTCCGCTTACTGCTTCGTTCTCCGTTTATCGTATTTGGCGCCATGATTATGGCATTTACGGTGGATGTCAGGGCAGCGATGATTTTCGTAGTAACGATTCCTCTGTTGTCGGTTGTTGTATTCGGCATTATGATAGTAAGTCTGCCTTTATATAAGAAGGTTCAGGCAGCGCTGGACAGAGTGCTTGGAAGAACAAGGGAGAATCTTGCAGGTGCACGAGTGATTCGTGCCTTTTGTAAGGAAGAGCAGGAAATCGCATCCTTTACGGAGGATAATGAACATCTGTTACAGGTTCAGGTATTTGTCGGAAAAATCTCGGCAGCCATGAATCCGCTGACCTACATTATCGTAAACGGCGCATTGGTTGTCCTTCTTTGGACAGGAGCCATTCGCGTTGACAACGGAATCATTACACAGGGTGCTGTTGTAGCGCTTGTTAACTATATGTCCCAGATACTGGTTGAGCTGATTAAGCTTGCTAACCTGATTATCCAGCTTACAAAGGCACTTGCCTGTGCAAAGAGAATAGAGGCTGTATTTGCAGTAGAGAATTCGCAGGAAATTCTTCCGGAAGCTGCAAAGGCTGCTGCGACAGACGACATGGTTTCTTTTCACCATGTAAGCCTTGCTTATCATAAGGATGGCGAAGAAGCCCTGACGGATATTGACTTTACCGCAAAAAAGGGACAGACAATCGGTATTATTGGCGGTACAGGCTCCGGTAAAACCTCGATTGTGAATCTGATACCAAGATTCTATGATGCGACCAAGGGAACCGTTACAGTAAAGGGAAAAGATGTGAAGTCCTACAATACACAAGAGCTTCGCAGTATGATAGGTATTGTTCCGCAGAAGGCTGTTTTGTTCCGGGGCTCTATTCGGGAAAATCTGTTATGGGGTAATGAGAATGCAACGGATGCTGACCTCGAACAGGCAATAGAGATTTCGCAGTCCAAGGAATTTCTGGAAACAAAAGAGGGCAGACTGGATTTTATAGTGACACAGGGCGGTAAGAATCTGTCCGGCGGACAAAAACAGAGACTTACCATAGCAAGAGCGCTGGTAAGAAAACCGGAGATTCTGATTCTGGATGACAGCGCATCTGCACTTGACTTTGCAACGGATGCAAAGCTCAGAAAGGCAATTCGTGAAATGACAGAGGATATGACCGTGTTTATCGTATCTCAGAGAACCTCCTCGATTCAGCATGCCGACCGGATTATAGTTATGGAGGATGGCGAGGTAGCAGGCATCGGTACCCATGCGTCATTGCTTGCCGATAATGAGGTATATCAGGAAATATACTATTCCCAGTATGAAAAGGAGGGTGAAGGAAATGAAAAATAATCAGCAAATTATGAAAAAAGTACTTCATCACATTGGAAAATATAAGTTTTTCCTGCTCTTTTCCATTATTATGGCAGCAGTATCCGTTGCACTGACCCTATATATTCCGATTCTTACCGGCGATGTTATTGACTGTATTATTGGACCGGGTACTGTTGATTTTGCAAGTATTCTTGCAATTTTACAGAAAATGGCAGTCATTATTATTCTGACGGCAATCATACAGTGGCTCATGAATACCTGTAACAATAAAATCGCATATCAGGTTGTTCGTGATGTAAGAGACGAGGCATTTAAGAAGCTGGAGATTCTTCCGTTAAAATACATTGACGGCCATGCACATGGCGATATTGTAAGCCGTATTATAGCAGATGTGGACCAGTTTTCCGACGGTCTGTTAATGGGCTTTACCCAGTTATTTACGGGAGTGGTAACGATTATCGGAACCTTGTTGTTCATGCTGTCAATTAATGTGACAACAACCATTGTAGTCGTAATTCTTACACCGTTATCCTTCTTTATTGCAAGTTTTATTGCAAAACGTACCTTTAGTATGTCAAAACTGCAGTCACAGACAAGAGGGGAACAGACCGCTCTGATAGATGAAATGATAGGAAATGAAAAGGTAGTAAAGGCATTTGGTCAGGAAGAGAACGTATTGGAACAGTTTGATGAGATTAATAACAGACTGGAGAAGGCAAGCGTTAAGGCAATTTTCTTTTCCTCGCTGACCAATCCCTGTACCCGTTTTGTAAACAGTCTTGTTTATGCAGGTGTTGGTGTTCTGGGTGCTTATCTTGCCATTAGCGGTCGTATTACCGTAGGACAGCTTTCCAGCTTTTTAAGCTATGCGAATCAGTATACAAAGCCGTTTAATGAGATTTCCGGTGTGATTACAGAGCTTCAGAGTGCTCTTGCCTGTGCCGGAAGAGTCTTTGAGTTTATCGAAGAGGAACCACAGATTCCGGATGCAGAGAATGCAGTGGTACTTTCGGAGCCCAAGGGACACATAACCATGGAGCATGTTTCCTTCTCTTATACCGAAGGGCAGAAGCTGATTCGTGATTTTAATCTGACTGTAAAACCGGGACAGAGAGTTGCTATTGTAGGTCCTACGGGCTGTGGTAAGACTACCGTAATCAATCTGCTCATGCGTTTTTATGATGTGAAGCAGGGAAGCATCCGGGTGGACGGTATTGATATCCGTGATATGACAAGAGAAAGCCTGAGAAAGGGCTATGGAATGGTGTTACAGGAAACCTGGCTTAAGGCGGGAACCATTAAGGATAATATTGTAATGGGTAAGCCGGATGCAACGATGGAGGAAGTGATAGAAGCAGCCAAGGCTGCACATGCACACAGCTTTATCAAGCGTCTGCCACAGGGCTATGATACTGTGATTACGGAGGATGGCGGAAGTCTTTCACAGGGGCAAAAGCAGCTTCTTTGCATTACCAGAGTTATGCTTTGTCTGCCACCTATGCTTATTTTAGACGAGGCGACCTCTTCGATTGATACGAGAACAGAGATCCGTATTCAGAAGGCATTTGCAACGATGATGAAGGGAAGAACAAGCTTTATTGTTGCGCATCGTTTATCAACCATTCGCGAGGCGGATATCATACTTGTTATGAAGGACGGCAATATCATTGAGCAGGGCAGCCATGAAACGCTGCTTGCGCAAAAGGGCTTCTATGCAGACCTGTATCAGAGCCAGTTCAGTATGTAAACGGTGCATACGCTTTGAAAATGAATTTCAACTTGCATGTTTGTACAGTCGGGAATATAATCAATGGTTGTACATATACTTTATAAAAGAGGAGAAATTGAAACATGATTAATCAGTTTTTGAATGTTTCTGAATATAGCATGTTAGGCTTTATGGGAGTGGCATTTGCTTATCTTGCAACCTGTATTCTGCTGGGTGTTTTTATCAATAAGCTTCCGCAGGATCACGGACGTGCCTTTGCCCATGATGGTGTGCTTTCCGCGGGAAAGCCAAGAGGGGCAGGTTTTATCTTCATCCTTGTATTTGTGGCGGCAGCAGTGATTTTCGGTAATCCGGAAAGAGAAATCGCGATTTATCTGATTCTTGTTGTAGCTGCGATGATGACAGGCTTTTTGGATGACTGTGCCAAGGTTTCCTGGGGTGAGCTGAGAAAGGGACTGCTCGATCTGGTTATTGCGGTGATGACAGCGTTGACCTATGTGAATTTTAATGGCAGTGATGTTCAGATTGCCTTAACAGGACAGACCTTTACTCTTCCACCGGTAGTATACGGCGTGCTTGCGGTTATCCTTGTCTGGGGTTCTATCAATGTAACAAACTGTGCAGACGGTGTAGACGGGCTGTCCGGCACACTTGCAAGTATCACGCTTGCAACGGTATATATCATCATGCAGTCGAGAGAAATTACGCCGGAATTTGCTTATCTGATTTTACTGTTTATTGCATGTATTCTGGGATATTTATGGTACAATGCGACACCAAGCTGTCTTATGATGGGTGATGCAGGCTCCAGAGCCATCGGACTCTTTATTGCCATTGCCGTTATGAAGACAGGAAGTCCGTTTTTATACCTTCTTGTAGCATGCGTCTTAATGGTAGACGGCGGTATCGGACTGGTGAAGGTCGCGCTTCTTCGTTTTCTGCACATCAAGATTCTTACCAAGGTGCGCACGCCGTTACATGATCATGTAAGAAAAAATAAAAAATGGTCCAATGCACAGACCGTATTCAAGTTTGCAATCATTCAGATTATGATATCAGCAGCAGTGATATCAGTTGTGGTAGGATAAATAAAAATACGCCGCCCCACATTCGGAATAAAAACCGAATATGGGGCGGCTTAGTTTTATGTTTTTATAATTTTATGTAAAGTCGTTGCACAATTTTGGCAGTTCTTTTATAATGCAAAGTAGGTATATTTATAAAGAAAGAGCGGATGAAGAATGGATATAAAAGACGTATGCAATGCAGGCGGAGATATATTAAACGCAGTTGCTGATGCGATTAATCGTAATGATTACAGCGGTCTGAGTGACAGAGTCAGCGACACCGTGAATCAGGTGGTAAAACAGGTAAAGGTAGACGTGAAGAACGGCACCTTCAGCCAGCAGACACAGCACAGAACCTACACGAGCTATTCGTACAGACCGTATCAGGCAAATAATCAGGAAATCGTAAGAGCGCAAAGACAGGATATTATTACAAATAAGCCGGCAGGCAGAGTGGCAGGTGTGGTTCAGCTTGTTATGGGTATTGTTTTTACAAGCGGATTTGGTATTACCACACTGATTATGCTGATGTTACTTGCTGCCAGCAGTGAAGAACTGTTTTTGATTATGACAGTTATCTTCGGCGCAATTACATTCGGAGGCGTACAAAATATTGTACGCGGCAGTAAAAAAATAGGTCTGGTAAACCGTTTTCGTGACTATGCAAAAGTAATCGGAAACAGAAGCTATATTTCAATAGAAGAGCTGACAGGCCGTACCGGAAGAGGGAAAAAGGCTGTTTTACGCGATTTGAAGCAGATGATGCAGAAAAAGATGTTTTTGCAGGGACGTCTCGATGAAAAACAGACAACCTTTATGCTGACCGATGAGGCATATGAACAGTACCGTCAGGCAGAGGAAGGACGTAAAAACAGAGAAGCCTTACAAAAAAGTGAGGCAGAGCAGAAGAAAAAAGAGCCGGAGGATAACCGGACCTACAGCTCCGAGGTAGAGAAGATTCTTAAAGACGGAAATGACTATATCCGTACCGTGAGAGAATGCAATGATAAGATTCCGAACGAAGAGGTGTCTAATAAGCTTTATAAGCTCGAGTCCGTGATGAGCAGAATCTTTGAGCAGGTAAAAAAACATCCGGAGAGTGCAGAGGATTTGCATAAGCTGATGGACTATTACCTTCCGACTACCATCAAGCTGTTAAATGCCTATGTTGATCTGGACAAGCAGGAGATTGCAGGAGAGAATATCACAGCCACAAAGAGAGAAATAGAGGACGTACTGGATGTAATTAATTCCGCCTTTGAAAAGCTGCTCGACAGCATGTTTGAGGATACGGCATGGGATATTTCTTCCGATATATCCGTAATGAAGACTATGATGGCACAGGAAGGCCTGACAGAGAATAAAGACTTTAAACAATAAAATACCAAGAGGAGAGGGAACGAAATGACAGAGAACTTTGAAGAATTTGCAAAATCCGCAGCTGAGGTGCCGGTAGCACCATCGTTAGTATTTGATATGCCGCAGAGTGAGCCGCAGCTTCCTGTGACAGAGGAGCCTGCTAAGCAGGAAATCTTAGATGATTCCATGCTTAACGAAGAAGAAAAGAAGATGGTAGACTCCTTTGCGACACAGATTGACCTTAGTAACTCAGGTGCAATTTTACAGTACGGTGTCGGTACACAGAAAAAAATGGCTGATTTCTCCGAAAAGGCATTGGAAAATGTCCGCACGAAGGATATGGGAGAAGTAGGCGATATGATAGCCGGACTTGTAACAGAGCTGAAGAGCTTTGATGCAGAGGAAGAGTCCAAGGGTTTATTTGGACTGTTCAAGAAAACCGAAAACAGACTCAATGCCCTAAAGGCTAAGTACAATAAGGTAGAAGGCAACGTGAATGATATCGTCAAGGTATTAGAGGGACACCAGATTCAGCTGATGAAGGATGTGGAGGTCTTAGACCGTATGTATGCCATGAATCTTGCCTATTTTAAGGAATTATCCATGTATATCCTTGCAGGCAAGAAGAAGCTTATGGAGGTTAGGAACACGCAGCTTCCTGAGCTTCAGCAGAAGGCGTCTGTGAGCGGACTGCCGGAGGATGCACAGGCAGCAAAGGATTTGGCAAATCTTTGCGACCGCTTTGAAAAGAAGATTTACGACCTTGAGCTTACCAGAACTGTATCCGTACAGACAGCGCCACAGATTCGTATGGTACAGAACTCAGATACCATCATGACAGAAAAGATTCAGTCTACCATCGTAAATACCATTCCGCTTTGGAAAAATCAGATGGTAATCGCAATCGGTATAGAGCATTCTACACAGGCAGCAAAGGCACAGAGAGAAGTGACCGATATGACAAATGCTCTGTTAAAAAAGAATGCAGATGCCTTAAAGACAGCAAGCATTGAAACTACCAAGGAAGCAGAACGTGGCATTGTAGATATGGAAACCTTAAAGCATACCAACCAGACCTTAATCTCTACCCTTGATGAAGTACTCAAGATTCAGACCGAAGGTAAGGAAAAGAGAAGGGCTGCAGAGGCAGAGCTTGCAGATATGGAGAATCAGTTAAAAGGAAAATTACTTGAAATGTCAAGAGCATAGGAAAAAGCTAAAAATGAGCGGTTATTTTAAACCGCTCATTGCATTATAATCTAGGGAAACGCTGATTTAATCAAGCAAAATCCCATTATTTTTGATATAATT
>CAYLWP010000084.1:0-10800 GCA_964387365.1 uncultured Roseburia sp.
GTATATTATATAACGAGCTCTTTTTTATTCCATAGAGATTCAGGACAGGTCAAAGCACTTGCTGCTAAAACCGTAATAATATTTTTCGAAAGTGCAAAAATCTAAAATTAATTAACATAATTTATTAACATATACTCTCTCGATGTTACTAATATCTATATCCTTTTATATCAAAACAGAGACTAACAGACAAGAAAAGGCAATGTTTCACGTGAAACATTGCCTTTTTTTTACATATTTATGTAAAATGATTATGTATCCTAATGTACTCTTACCAAATCATTACGGATTGCAAAGACAGCTGCCTGTGTTCTATCCGTACATTCCAGCTTTTTAAAGATACTGGACATATGATTTTTAACCGTTCTTTCACTGATGTCAAGCTTCTTACCAATCTCCTTATTGAACATACCAACAGAAACAAGCTTCAGAACCTCTATCTCTCGATTAGATAATCTCTCAACCTTTTCTTTATCAAGATCACGGGCAATTAACTTAGAGTTTAGTAACGGAATCATACTAGGCTGAATAAACTTTTCACCAGAGTAAACACAGTCAATCGCTCTCTTTAATTCCTTGGAATCCGAATCCTTTAAAATATAACCGTCAATACCAATATCAACAGCCTTTAACAGATATTCGATCTCATTATGAACAGTTAGCATTAAAACCTTATATTTTTTTCTTTTTTTATTCAATGCCTCTAACGTTTCAATACCATTTAAAACAGGCATATTAATATCAAGAAGAATAATATCCGGTTTTGAAGTACGAAGCTTTTTCAAACATTCCTGTCCGTTATCAGCTTCCTCGACTACTTGAACTTCTCCATCAAATTCAAGTATTTTTCTTAAGCCTTCTCGTATCATCTTATGATCATCAACAATCATCACATTAATCATACTTTTTTACCTATGCCTTTCTAAATCGCTGTCTACTTTGTTACAGGGAGAATAATATTAACTGTCGTTCCCTTATCATTCGTTTCAATAGATAGTGTTCCTGAAAGCAAACCTACCTTTTCCTTTATCATGGATAAACCAAAATGATTTGATTCATCATATTCTGCAAATCCAACTCCATTATCGGAAATCGTTAATAAGATATAATCCGAATCTTTTCTCATAAGCACTGTCATGGAATCAGCCTTTGCATGCTTACAGATATTCTGACATAATTCGCGTATAATACGATAGATAGTAATTTTTAATAAAGAATCCGCCTCATCAATATCACAAATATCAAAATTGACACTCATGTCACTTTTTGTACTAAAATCATTTTTTAATTTATCAATGGCAGCTCCCCAGCCAATATCATCAAAGGTCATTGGTCGCAAATCATAAATGGTACCACGCATATCCTCTATAATTTTCTTAATATTCTGTTTTGCACTGGCAAGCTCAATTTTAGTCTGATTGACATCCTGTGTAAGATACATGCCGGCCAACTCCAGCTGCTGCGATAAATGAACCAGATCCTGCACTGTTGTGTCATGTAAATCTTCCGCAATTCTCTTTCTTTCTGCCTCCTGCATAGCAAGAAGCTCTAATTTTTCTTTCATACTAAAGGCTCCTTTGAAGGTAAACCTGCTTTTCTAGGGTACTTTGCCTGTGTTTTCTTTACCTTTTCAATCACAAAGAGATTACGAAAAATATCAGAAAAGGGTAAAGTAAACTCATTTTGTGATGCAATCCTGCCACCTAAAAGCTGAATTGCATTTTGCGCCTGCTGTTTTTCCTCCACTATCTTCTCAGATTTATATGAGATAAAGCTTCCGCCAATCTTCACATAAGGAAGACAATACTCAGATAAGGTGGAGAGATTAGCAACTGCTCTGGAAACACAGATATCGAATTGCTCTCTTAATGCAGATGGCTTTGCATAGTCCTCAGCTCTTCCATGAATTGCTTCGATATCAGTAAGACCAAGCTGATTAATAACTTCATTTAAAAACTTCACTCTTTTCCCAAGAGAATCCAGCAAGGTAATCTTCAACTCCGGAAAAGCAATTTTTAATGGAATTCCGGGAAATCCGGCACCGGTTCCAATATCAATCACTGACAATCTCTGATGACAGTCTATAACCTTTACCAAAGATAAGCTATCAAGAAAATGCTTCGTGCATACTTCTTTAAATTCTGTAATTGCAGTAAGATTCATAAAAGAATTCCATTCAACCAATAATTCATAATATTGAAGAAACGAATCCATCTGAGCTTGTTCAAGAGTAATTCCAAGCTCTTTTAAGCCTTCTTCAAATTCAGTTATATCATAGTTTTTGTTCATCAATTCCCGAAACCTTTCAAACAATTAAAATATATGACAGTTGTATCATTTATATATTTTTATGATTACGCAAATGCTCTAAATAAACAAGCAATACGGAAATATCGGCAGGTGAAACTCCACTGATACGGGATGCCTGACCAACCGATACCGGCTGGAACTTCTTAAGCTTCTGTCTGGCTTCCAAACGCAGACTGCTTACATCATCATAATCAATATCAACCGGAATCAGCTTTTTCTCCATTTTTTTATACTGCTCTACCTGTTTAAGCTGTCTCTTAATATAACCATCATACTTAATATTAATGTTAATCTGCTCAATAACATCATCACTTAACGGTTCTCTTGCAGAATCAATATCAGCTAAAGCTTCATATGATAACTCCGGTCTGGAAATCAGCTCTGCAAGGGAGGCAGCTGTCTTTAATCCGGAGCTTCCTTTACTTTCCAGGAATTTCTGAATCTCCTGATTAGCACCGACTTTAACATTCTGCACTCTTTCTATTTCCTTGGCAATCAACTCTTCCTTTTTGCAAACATAATCATACTGCTCCTGAGAAATAAGTCCGGCCTCATAACCAATCTTACGAAGTCTCAGATCCGCATTATCCTGTCGTAATAAAAGACGATATTCTGCTCTGGAAGTCATCATACGATATGGCTCAAAATTCTCCTTGGTAACAAGGTCATCCACCAACACACCGATATAT
The DNA here is from genome assembly GCA_964387365.1 of uncultured Roseburia sp. Classification (GTDB taxonomy): domain Bacteria; phylum Bacillota; class Clostridia; order Lachnospirales; family Lachnospiraceae; genus COE1. The sequence goes on from CAYLWP010000084.1 coordinate 3,000, forward strand.
GCCTGTGAACGGTCTAATACAATCTGCTCTTTTCCCTGAACAAATAATCCGGCATTCATACCTGCAAGCAATCCCTGAGCCGCAGCCTCTTCATAACCACTGCTTCCGTTAAACTGTCCGGCACTAAAAAGTCCGGAAATTGCCTTAAACTGCAGGGTAGAATAGAGTTGTCCCGGATTAATACAGTCATACTCGATTGCATAGGCATTTCTTACAATTTTACAATTTTCAAGTCCCGGAACAGTTCGATACATAGCAAGCTGAACATCCTCCGGTAACGATGAGCTCATACCGCCGACATACATTTCATTGGTATGCAAGCCCTCCGGCTCAATAAATACCTGGTGTCTTTCCTTGTCGGCAAACTTCACTACCTTGTCCTCAATAGAAGGACAGTATCTAGGCCCGGTTCCTTCGATTACGCCGGCATAAATCGGCGAACGGTCGAGATTATTTCTAATAATTTCGTGTGTTTTTTCATTTGTATAAGTAAGCCAGCAGGAAGCCTGCTCAATCTGTACATCCTCCGGATTCGTTGAGAAAGAAAACGGAACGACTCTTTCATCTCCAAGCTGTTCTTCCATCTTACTAAAATCAATGGAACGCTTATCCATTCTGGCCGGTGTCCCTGTTTTGAAACGACGCATTTCCACACCCAGATTTTTCAGGGAATCCGTAAGATAATTGGCGGCCTGTAAACCGTTAGGCCCGGTATAGGTAATCGCCTCACCACACAGACATCTTGCCTTCAGATAAGTACCCGTACATAATACAACTGCCTTCGCCTCATAGATTGCACCGGTATAGGTCTTTACACCTGTAATTTTTTTGGTAGCAAGTCCATCCGGTGATTCAAGCTCTTCGGAAAGAAGTTCAGTAATCTCTGCCTGTTTAATCGTCAAATGTTCCTGATTTTCAAGAACCTTTCTCATGGTTCTGGTATACTCAGCCTTATCCGCCTGTGCACGAAGTGAATGTACGGCAGGTCCCTTGGAAACATTCAACATTTTAGACTGAATAAAGGTTTTATCTATATTTTTACCCATTTCACCGCCAAGGGCATCCAATTCTCTTACAAGATGTCCCTTAGAAGAGCCTCCGACATTTGGATTACACGGCATCAGGGCAATACTATCTACGCTAACAGTAAAAATCACTGTTTCCAATCCCATTCTTGCACAGGCAAGTGCAGCCTCACAGCCCGCATGACCGGCACCGACAACGCACACATCTACCTGTTCTCTAATCTCTGGCATAAAATTTCATTCCTTTCCAATCGTTTACGATTTTTATTTGCCCATACAGAACTTCGAGAAGATTTCATTCACCAAATCATCCTCAACCTCTTCACCGATAATTCTGCCCAGAGAAGCATATGCACTCATCAAATCAATTGAATAAAAATCCTCCGGCATATCGTCTGCCAGACTGTTCTTAACCATCTGCATACTGTCATAAGCCTCCATTAAAGCTTCCTTATGACGCTTGCTTGTGATATAAATTTCATCATTAACGGAAATCTTTCCTTCAAAAAACATATCCTTAATCGTATGCTCGAATTCTTCCATTCCGATATTTTCCTTAGTTGAGGTTCGAATCACACAAAGACTCTGGTTCTCATATGTATTCTGTGAACCCTCATATATCTTACGAAAGCTTTTCTTGATTTCTTCCTCGCTAACCTTTCCTTCAAGATCAGTCTTATTTAATAAAACAATCACATTCTTATCACGAAGTAAAGAAATAATTTCCTCATCATTCTCATCCAATGGACAGGAAGAATCAACAACATAAATAACCAAATCCGCATTATTGGCGTATTTTCTGGCCTTTTCTACACCGATTTTTTCAACCTCATCCTCTGTATCCCGGATTCCGGCAGTATCAATCACATTCAGACCAATTCCATGAAGTCTTATATTTTCCTCTAACACATCCCTTGTTGTTCCGGCAACACTTGTTACAATCGCCTTATCCTCACCAACCAACAGATTTAAAAGAGAAGACTTGCCGGCATTCGGCTTACCAACAATAACCGTGTTAATACCATCCTTTAACAGCTTTCCATTATCAGCACTGTCAATCAGTCTTTTCAATTCTACAAGAAGCTTATCTGTCTTTTCCTCGAGCTTATCATGATATCCGTCAAGGCTGTAATGCTCCGGATCATCCAGTGCCGATTCTATAAATGCAAGTTCATATAAAATGTCATCACGAAGAGCATGAACCTTATCGGAAACAGAACCCTGCAACTGATTCAGGGAAGCCTTCATCGCAAACTCATTCTTGGAATGAATCATATCCATAACGGCCTCTGCCCTGGATAAATCAATTCTGCCGTTCAAAAAAGCGCGCTTGGTAAATTCGCCCGGCTCTGCCAGACGACATCCATGCTTTAATGCCGTTTCCAAAACCTTATGCATAACAAGAACACCGCCATGACAATTGATTTCAACGGTATCCTCCCTTGTATAAGTATTAGGTGCCTTCATCACAGCAACCATACCTTCATCAACCATCTCATCGCCGTCATAAATAAAACCATAGTGAATGGTATGGCTGGCAACCTGAGATAATTTCTTTTTTCCGTTTTTGGAGCGATATAGGCGGTCAGCAATTTCAATTGCTTCATTACCACTGATTCTGATAATACCGATTCCCGAATCACTTACTGCAGTTGCAATCGCTGCAATCGTATCTGTTCTCATGAATAAAACACTCTCCGTAATAGTCCTAATTTACTAAAGACCTAGTTGTCTTAACTATAATCTATTTTTGATATATTTTCAACTGCATACAAAAAAATAACACTATTCAATGCCAAAAAATACCTCTAATACCGGCACCAGTCCGTCGTTATTATTATCTGCCGTAGTAACGATATCCGCAATTTTCTTTACCTGCGGCGAACCATTCAGCATAGCAACGCCGACTCCGGCAGCTTCAATCATAGAAATATCATTTTCCATATCACCAGCTGCAAGTGTATTTTCAATAGGAACCTGAAGATACTCACTCAACCACTTCAATGCCGTACCCTTACCGGACTCGATCGGTATCATCTCCAACAGTCTGTCATTAGAGAACATTAAATGAACCTTTCCCTCTGCCCACGGAGTTAATTCTTCCTTTAAGGCTTCAAGCTTTTTCTTATCAATAGAAATCGCAAGACATTTAATCGGCGGCTTTTCAAGACTTCCTATGATATCATCCGTAAGCAGGGATGGCATATGAACCGTCTGCTGATAAAAAGTCAGCTCCTCAGACTGTCTTTTTGATAAAATATTTGTTTCTGAATAAGTATGGCAATGCACACCTGCCCGTTCACTTGTCTTTAAAAGAAAATCTGCCTGTTCATAGGTTAAACGGCAATCTCTTAACATTTCTTTCTTTTCTGCGTCGTAAATCATTCCACCGTTACTTGCAATCAAAAATAAATTTTTATCGGAAACAGGAAGCTCCTTTCTGGCTTCTATAACACTCATCATAGGTCTTCCTGAGATAAATGCCATATAATGTCCTTCCTCTGTTAATCTGCATAAAAGCTCTCTTGTTCTCGGCGTAATTTCTTTTTTATCACTTAATAAAGTTCCGTCTAAATCAGTAAAAAATATTTTCTTTTCCATAAAGCAACCTTTCTAATCAATTATAAAAAAAGATAAAAAACCCCCATCAAAAGATGGAGGCTTTCAATCTTATCGCTTTAATGTAACAACTACACGTCTGAATGGCTCTTCACCCTCACTGTGTGTTGTAACAAATCTGTCATTCTGTAATGCAGAATGAATGATTCTTCTTTCATATGGATTCATAGGCTCTAAAGATACAGGACGCTTTGTTCTCTTTACTCTGTAAGAAATATTCTTAGCAAGATTCTCTAAGGTTTCCTTACGTCTCTGTCTGTAATTCTCGGTATCAACCTTAACTCTTATGTATTCGCCTGTTCCCTTGTTCACAACAAGTGAAATCAAATACTGTAAGGAATCCAGAGTCTGTCCTCTCTTACCGATTAAAACACCCATCTCATCACCACTTAACTCTACATCAAGTACATGCTCAGCCTCATTGTACTTTGTATCAATCACAACAGTCATATTCATAGCCTTGAATACATCCTGAAGGAACTTCTTTGCCTGCTCTTCTACTGATAAGTCAGATGTAGCTGCCGCTACGGAAGAAGCTGCTGTTACAACAGTCTTCTCAACCTTTTCTGCTACCGGTTCAGCAGTAGAAACTGCTTCGTTTTCATCCTTAACTCTTGCCTTAATAACAGCCGGCTTTACGCCAAGTCCAAGAAATCCGCTGGAACCTTCGCTTACAACAACATAATCAAGCTTTTCGCTTGTTACGGTAAACTTCTGACATGCATCTGTGATTGCATCTGCAACTGTTTTTGCTGAAAATTCAATATACTCCATAATTCCAACCCCCTATTTGTTGTTCTTTTCATTATATTGTTTTACCATGTTAGCCTTTGCTGCAAGACTACCCGGCTTAGCATTCTTATTATAATATTCTGTTGAAGCCTTCATATCCGCTTCTTTTTCTTCCTCTGTTCTCTCTGTTTTCTTGGAAGAAGTACTTCTGTAAGAAGCATTCGTTGAAATATTCTTTGTGCTTGTTCTGGCTGCGGCATTCAACTTCGCAGGGTCAATACCCTGTTTTTTGAGCTTCTCATTATATTTTTCAATATTTTTCTCAATCTCATAATCAATATCCATCTTATCAATATGTTTATTAATAACAACCTGCTGGATACTTCTTACAACAGCACCGATCACCCAGTACAATCCCATACCTGCCGGTAATGTTAAACAGAACCATGCAGACATAAGCGGCATAATGGTATTCATCATCTTCATGGATTGCTGCATACTGTCAGCCATCTCACTCTGATTCTTTTTCTTGCTGTCATCTGTTGTTGCCTGTGGCATCAGCTTGTAGTTAATCCACTGTGTAACAGCTGCCAATACCGGAACTGCAAGTGCACCAAGTAATAAGAGATAATTACCGGTTGCGAATGCAGACTTCATGGTATCCATTGGTGTATTACCGATGTTAAGTCCAAGGAAATTGTTATAAGTATCAATTAAACCTCTGGTAGCCTCATTACTTAAAACCAGGCTTCCTTCATAAGTTAACTCAGCAAGTCCGAATTTTTCGGAAAGTGTTGCCATATCAGAAGAAGATACCTTATTCAATACGTCAATAATCGCATTTCTTGTATTTCCTTCAATCTCAAAGTTCTTTGTATACATAGCTGCTGCTGAAAGGCTCTTTACATAGTCAACGCCGTCTGCTGCACCCATAATCTTGTCTGCAAGAACACCGAATGCATTACCAAGCTTGGTAACATATGCCGGCATTTCTGAAATGACACGATACAAAGCAAATAAAATCGGCATCTGAATCAAAAGCTGTACGCAGCTTCCTGACGGAGAAACGCCATACTTTGCATATAACTGCTTTGTTTCCGCATTCATGGCAAGCATGGATTCATTATCCTGTTTTCCCTTGTACTTCGCCTGAATAGCCTGAAGCTCAGGATTAATTCTTGCTGAAAGCTTAGAAAACTTCTGCTGCTTCATAGTAAGCGGCAACAATAATAAATAAATAACAATTGTAAATAAAATAATAGATAAACCGATATTCGGAATTCCGATTAAACTAAGGAATTCAAAAATTACGTTCATAATCAAACCAAGAAGCTGAACAATATATTTGAATATCGGAGTTGAGTTCTGTGTCAGTAACATTAAATCCATTTGTTTCCTCCTAAACACCCTTATTCCGTCTAAGGAACCGGATCATAACCTCCTTTTGAAAAAGGATTGCACCGAAGAATTCTCCATAACGCAAGCAAACCGCCTTTTACGGCACCATATTTTTGAACTGCCTCCAGACCATACTGAGAACAGGACGGATAATACGGACACTTCGTTGACTTAAGCGGCGATAAATACTTTCTATAAAATTGTATAAGCCGGATCAATACTATTTTCATCATATCAATATTTTATGGAGCTTTGCTACATGCAACAATGCACTTTCCATTTCCTTATAGCCAATTTCCTTCGCATTGACTCTTGCGACGACTACTATATCTAAACCACTATTAAATATATCTTCGTGTAGTCTGTAGCTTTCTCTTACTAATCTCATAAGTCTGTGTCTTACGACACTGTTTCCTACTTTTTTACTTACAGAAATTCCAAGTCTGTTTCTATCTGTCCCATTTCCTAATACATACATCACAAGATATTTATTGGCATAAGATTTGCCCCTGCTGTACACAGTCTTAAAATCTCTGTTACTCTTTAATGATTCCGAAAATTTCATATACTTTACTATACTCTTATTTCTTCAAACTAATCAAAGAGAAAAAAGGCCACAAAACTGCGGCCTATGCTGATAATCTCTTTCTTCCTTTTGCTCTTCTGGAAGCTAATACTTTTCTTCCGCCCGGAGTACTCATTCTAGCTCTGAATCCGTGAACCTTAGATCTCTGTCTTGTTTTTGGCTGAAATGTCATTTTCATGTGAGAAACACCTCCTTCTCATATATATAATCAAATACTTGCGTCTTCTACGATGTAATTGGTAACTGTCAAAAAACAGACAGCTACCCTGTACTAGAAAATATCATATCGATTATATAAAATACGTCCTGCAAAGTCAAGAAAAATCATGCTTTTTTTATAAATAAGCTTTTTTCCCATTTACATAAATGCAAAACAAAAAATATCAACTTTTCGTGAATTACCTGTGGATGAAAAATAAAATTTTACTCCTTTTTCTATCAACATCGTGTACGGATTTCACACCGTTTCCACCGGATTTTGAAAAAAATCCACATAAAACACAAGATATCCACAAATTGTGAATATCTTGTGGATATCTTGTAGAGGAGCTGTAGAATAATACTTCGTAAAATCTCACAAGTCCTTATTTATGCGTGTGGAAGATGTATATAATTATTCACACTCTTATCCACAAGCAGGTGAAAATACCTGTTCATAACCTCCCCTGATTCACTATTTCCACATCTTGTTGATTAAGTTATCCACAGGAATTGTTATGATTTTGAGGATTGTGTGTATTTTTCGGTAAAATTATTCACATTCTGTGCAAATAATTGCGTTTATCGTTTGATTTTTTTAATTATTTAGTTTACTATAATCATAGGGGACGACCCAAATAAACGATAGTATCGGACAGGGGTAAAACATGAACGAGATTAAAGACAAGTGGGACGAAATTAAAGAAATCGTACGTCGGGAATACGATTTAACAGAAATATCCTATAACACCTGGATAGCTCCTTTAAAGCTTCATAAGGTGGAAAATAATATAGTTACCATTCTGATTCCTTCAGAGCAGGCTCACGCCTTGAACTATATTTCTAATAAGTATAAGAGCTATTTTCAGGTTACCATCTCAGAGCTCATGAACCACACCTATGACATTTCCTTCCTATTAGAAAAGGATACTGACACGGAATCCAATTCCGATATGTCTCCTGTTTCGAAGGGAATTTCTAATATTAACTATGAAAATGCCAATTTAAACAGCAAATACAAATTTGATACCTTTGTCGTTGGAAGCAATAACAAGTTTGCCCATTCCGCTGCACTGGCTGTTGCGGAGTCACCGGGAGAAGCCTATAATCCTCTCTATTTATATGGTGGTGCCGGACTTGGTAAGACTCACTTAATGCATTCCATCGGTCATTTTGTATTGGAGCAGAATCCCAATACCAAGGTTTTATATGTAACCTCTGAGCAGTTTACCAATGAAGTAAT
>CAYLWP010000085.1:0-10734 GCA_964387365.1 uncultured Roseburia sp.
ATTTTATCATTTATTGATTTTAAACTAATAATATGATAAATTGTAACTATTACGAAGTATTTTCGAGACCAGCTCTGAACAAGATATGAAAAATGAGTCGTTAACACACAAACCGGAAAAGGATACATAAAAATGAGAAATACACCTGTAAGAATAATTACAATTGCAGCCACGGTTCTTTGCCTTGGCGGTTGCGGCAATACAAATGAGGAAAAAGAGCTGGCGGGCTTTTCTGCTTCTATTTCAGAATTTACAACTTCGATAAAGGAGGCGGACAATCAGATTAATTCGATTGATCCTACGAGTGAAACAGCATCGGCTGACTTACTTGCCATTCTTGATACACTTGATGCTGAGTTTCAGGAATTGGCAGAGCTTACCGTTCCTGAACAGTACAAAAGCATCGAAGAGCTGGCAGACGAAGCAAGCACCAATATGACAAATGCCGTTTCCTATTATCATCGCGCTTATGAGGCTGAAGCCTTCGACGCTGACGAAGCCGATATTGCATACCAGTATTACACACGAGCCATGACCCGTGTGCAGTACATCGGTTACATCCTCGTAGGCGAGATCCCTGAAGGTGAAAGCATTACCGTTCATGAAGAAATGATGGAGAACACTCTTCTTGATAAGCTGCTTCACGATGAAGTGGAAACCATTGAAGGTGTGCCGATAGAGTAAAGCAGCTGTTCGTTACTAATATCAAAAAAGTGTAACTGTTTTATGGTCATTTTGATGTGCCTCCAAACAGTTACACTTTTTATTGTTTTTATTCTGTCATCTCAAACTTCGCATAAAAGAATTCCTGATCATAATCTCCTGCGCCTCTGAAATCCATAACCTCTTTGCCGATTCTATATGTTCCGGCAGAGAGGCTTCCATATAACCATTCCCAGTTTACTTCCCATTCTACGCTGCTGTCCATCGGAATAATCTATGCCTCTGCTGTCCAACCAACATCATATTCCTGCGGAAGCCACTCAACCTTTTCCCAGTTACCGTCTGTCTTTTTTTCAATAGTATAATAGCTTCCGGTTTGCAGTTTCCCTGTCGGTTCGCCGCCTGCCTGTGTACAGACAATGGTTAGACCTGTCGGAGTGATATTTTTCGCAGTTAGAATAACGCCCCACTTTGGTTCTGGTGTCTGTTCCTGAGAAGCATCAGGGAATTGTATCTTCTCTCTTGCCTCTTCTGTTGCAAAAATACGCCATTCCTCATTGAGGAATATTTCTATTGTTCCCCCTGTACCGTATTGATAGCCATAGCCTGTACCAAAGTTTGACTGATTATCTTCCGTTGGCTTTAGGGAGCCGTCTACCGATGAAGTAATTTTTCCGTCCAGCAAGCCACATCTCAGGGCATCACTGGTCTTTCCTGTATCAAGATACAGCTCACCATTAACCATTACCATCGGGATTAAGTCCCATTGTTCTTCTGTGACTTCCTCTACATCAACGCTTTCGTCTGCGCCGACAGTTTCCGAAAAATATTCCGTTTCTACTTCTCCACCTATACTTTCCGAAGCACCACACCCCACCAAACCTAAAATACATACCATTATCAAAAGCATAGAGACTTTTCTTTTCATATCCGTTTCCTCCTCTGCTCAATCCGCCCGACAGACAATCTACTCATTCAAAAGCCGCAGCATGTAGCCATATTCAGCCAATCCGTCAAAGTTCTCGATTTCCTTTGCCGTCAGATGACCGCTTAACACATACCGGTCAGATAATTCTACCTTATATCCCAGCTCCTGCAAACGTTCACATTCCGTAACAAGCATCTCATGTCCGGCTTCACTAATCCTCAATTCATTATAGTAATACGTTCCGTCGCCGTTATTGTCAGGTCTGTCTCCAAATACATCAATCACAACATAATAGCGGTAAAGGCCATCCATTTTTTCATAATATTCAATTGCCTGTTTCAGTATAACGCCCGTAATCTTTCCACCCTTTTCCGGTGCCGGATAGCAGCCGATACTTACAGCTTCGTCACTTGGCGGCTGTTTAGGCGGAAAATCTTCGATTAATGTGTAAGTTTCTTCCAACACAGGCTCGCCCTCGCAGATTTCAGCAGCTGCGCTTTCTTTATCTGCCACTAAATCACCGACAGAATCTGTTATCGCACCAACTTCCTCTTCCTTGGCTGATTCTTCCGGAACTCCTACCTTCTCCGGTACAGCCGCATCTGCCTGCGAGGTTGTAACGGCGCTTTCCGTCATTTGCCCTGCCGTGTCTGTGGCAGCAGTATCAAATGCCTCTTCATACATTTGATTCTGTCGGAAAGCAAGGATACTGACAGCACCTAAAAGCAGGATACACGCAGCCGCACTGCAGGCACGATACCAATTTACTCCGGATTTTCTTTGTTGCTTCTGTTTCTGTAAAACCTCCACAGCCGCCTCTTCCACCAATTCATCGTCTATGTACTCGATTGCTTCTAAGAGTTCTCTTCCTCTCATAATACGATTCCCTCCTTTTCCAAATGTTCACGTAACCTATTGCGCATACGAAACAGGATGGACTTTACCTTGCTCTCGCTTAACTGCATGGAATCGGAAATATCACGGACCGAATCAAGATACCAGTACCGCCGCACAAAAACCTTACGCATTTCTACAGACTGCCCGTACAGAAACTCGCTGATGATTTTTCCGATTTCCTCGCTCTCCAGACGTTGTTCATAGTCGTTTGGCGCAGGAATGCAGTTCTCCAGCTCCTCGCTTAGCTCCACAACAACTGCATTTCGCTTCTGCGCCTGTCTGTAATCGAGTCTGCCAAAGCAAAAATTTCTTGCAAGCTTCGCCAGATAGGCAAAAAAGTAATTTGGGCGTTGTGGCGGCAGCGTATTCCAAGTTGCATGATAGGTATCGCTCACACATTCCTCCACATCCTCCGTATTATTCAGAATACGCCAGGACAAGGATTGCAGCTGCTTACCGTATTTTAGTGAGGTTTCGGAAATCGCCTGCTGCGAGCGTTTCCAGTATAATTCGATAATATCTTTATCTTCCACGTCTCTTCCCCCTTCGTGTCGCTCTTTCGTTTTTGTGATACATGCAAAGATAAGAGCAGCCCATTTACTGCTCTTACCATATATGAGGGATTTTATTTTCCTTGGTTGCACGAAAAGTTAATTTTTTTCTTCAAATTCCGGCTTTCTGTATTCTCCGTTTGCACTGATGGCAAAATGAAGATGTGCTCCTGTACTTTTTCCGGTGTTGCCAACCGTTGCAATCTGCTCGCCAAGCGCAACCTCCTGCCCTTTCTTTACAAGAATCTCCTCGCAGCAGGCATAATATGTCATTTCACCGTTACCATGAAGCAATATCACATAATTGCCAAATTCCCGGTCAAAACCGGTTTCATACACGGTGCCTTCCGCCGCAGCCGTAACAGGCGTGCCCTCTGCGGCCACAAGGTCAATACCACCATGATAAGTAGACTCTCCGCTAAACGGATGTGTTCTTCTTCCAAAGCTGTCAGATATCTTTTGATACTCTACCGGGCTCTGATACAGTATACCATATAAATCAAAGGTGCCCTCACACACACGAAGCAGTGAATCCCTGTCCTTTCCTACGCTCTGCGGAAGCCATATTCCGTTAGCGCCATACGGCTGAAGCATGGTCACAGTTACGGCGGTTGCGTTTTCATGGAATTTGAAGGTAACATCCACCTTGCCTGTTGACTTATCTCCCATAACCACTGGCTCAACCTTATTTCTGTTATCGAGCATGTTGAGTAAAAATACTGCCGCTGTGTCCGGCTCAAAAAGTGGCTGATATAACCGGCTGCTGCTTAAAAGGGCATTTTTATTTAACGCCTCGCCCACTCCGTTATAGGAAACATAGTCCATCATGGTGCCGGTGATGATATCCTCCGGATATGCCTTACGGAAGTCCTCTGTAACACAAATACCGTCCATAACTTCCAGCGTTTCCGCAGTTATGACATATCTGCCGTTTTCTATTTCATAGGAAATATTCTCTCTCCATACCGTTATATGCGGGTCTGAGGTCCATGCATAGTATAAAATCACCGCTGACTGTTCATCAATACTGAGCACGCGGTAATTCGGCAGTCCGTCCTCACTTCCCCACGGCCACGGACTTGAGTAGCCAAAGGATGGATGTTCGCCGTTTTCCAACAGACCTCTTTCCTCCAGTGAGGCTTCCACATAACCGTTTGCCATCTCAATAATTGCCCCGGCATCTCTGTTGCAGAATGCCAAAACCCATTGGTCTACAAACGCATGCTTTTCCATATCGACTTCCAGCAGCTCCTGAATCAATTCATATTCTTTCTGAAGCTCTTCCTTACGTCCAATCAGATTTTCCTGCGATTCTTCAAGTGGTTCATCGGCTATCAGTTTTGCTTCTTCCTCTAACTCCTGTATCGTTTTCTCCAAATATATTGTTTTTTCCTTTAAATCTTCTGTTTCCAGCATCACACCCTCTGAAAGCTTCTCCTCCGTCAGCGTATCCTTTATAACATCAAATTCCTCTACCGGCTCACCCGGTTGCTTTAAAAATAACGCATTATCTTCTATTTTTGCGGAAAGTCTCTCATCAATACATGTTACGTCTGATGAATACTCCTGTTGAAAGGTCAGTGTATTCTCGTCTTTTACCTTAAACCGGTAATGGAAGCGTCCGTCACTTGTCAGCATTACCAGATTGTCATCCTCCACATAATAGGTGCCGTACGGGAGATAGGAGCTTAACAGGTCATAGCCAAAGGTAAACGTACCATCCTCATACAATGACAGCCCCGGCAGACTTATCGCATCTTGCGTCTCTTCATAGACCATAAGATATCTTCCGGAAATATCTGTCAGCGCAACCTCTTCCTCTTTTTTCTGTGTCATAAAGCATACCGGAACGACAATGCATATCACAATCATCAGCAGGATTGCCCAGAAGGTCGGCTTTTTGTAGTTGAGCACGTTTTTCACACGTGCCTTCACGCCCACCTCACCAAAGGCAACAGGGCAGGCACAGATTGTTTTTCGATTCGCCGCACAGGAAAGAAGCGCCTTGGAATATTCCCTTTTACATTCCGCGCCAAACTCCCTGACTACCACTTCGTCACACGCAAGCTCAATATCTCTGCATAAAAAGATGTAGGCAACCCAAATCATCAGATTGAACCAATACAGTGTTAAAATCAAAAAGGCAATTGGTTTAATCAGATAATCCCTTCTTTTTCTATGTGCCTCTTCATGATGTGCCACATAGCTCAAATCCTGTGTTTCCACGCTAAACGGCACATAAATGCGAGGTCTTATTACGCCAAAAAGAAAGGGGGACTCAATCATGTCCGACCGGTAGATTTTGATGCCGTCCACCATTGTCGGAACTGCTGTTTTTACTTTATTACTTAAGCGAATCCAGCTGATTACAAAATAGCAAAGCAGCGCAAGTATGCCAAGCACCCAAATCATGGAAGCAAACATTGCCACGACCTGTAACGGATTCACACTGGTAAGCTTTTCCGGTGCATAATATGTCTGCAAATACTGATTCATCACTGTGTCAACACTTGAAATCCCCGATGATATCTCAGGCTTTGCTGCATACATAATCTCCCGTTCTACCACCCGGTTGCTTGGAATCAGGCTGAATACCGATTCAATGGAAACAGGAACCACCAGTCGAATCCCAACCAGGAGCCATAAAAAACAGCAAATTCTTTTCGGTGCCTTTTTTAACAGAAGTCTTGCAACAAGCACGGCAATAATCAGATAGCTTGCTGTGATACTCATATTCATAGCCTCTAAAAACAGCTCCGGGCAGCTGCCTCTTGCTGTGGTAAAGAAAAATTCTTCTAACATGATATCACCTACTCTTTCTTGTATGCATCAATCAGTCCCTGAATCTCGTCAATCTCCTGTTTTGTCAGCGACTTCTTCCTTGCAAAGGCTGCAATAAAGCTTGGCAGTGAGCCTGAAAAGGTCTTTTCAACAACCTCTGCGCTTTCTGCCGACAGCACATCCTCCTTGGATACCAGAGAGGTGACAATGGCATCCTCTGACTTTAGCACGCCTCGTTCGGCTAATCTTCGTATCACGGTGTAGGTTGTTGACTTTTTCCATTCCAGTTTCTCATTGCAGATGCGAACCAGCTCACTGCTGGATATTGGTTCATTTTCCCATAATATCTCACAAAAACGATACTCACTTTCAAAAATCTTCGGTATTTCCATATGATTGTCCTGCCTTTCCTACATAATTGCTATATTTTCAAGATGAAATAAAGTTAAAAACGCAACATGGTCTAATGCATTAAACTTGTTTTTAGTTTAACGCATTAGACCATGTATGTCAACCTATAAATTTCATTATAACAAATGTAATTGGCTCTCACTTACAAAAGCCATTCGCCAATTATTCATAAAACGTAATCTCTGATACGCAGGTGTCATTCCACTTCTCACCACCGAAAACACTTTCTATTATCATCGTTACCTGTTTTTGCATAATCGGATATTCAAATACAATATACTGAACATCCATGGTATCCGGTAATTCAACAAGCAGATTCTCATCACCGAAAATGCGAAATGATGCCAGCCGGTTATTATCAAAAAAGGCCTGCGTGCTGCTGATTTTACCGTTTTCAATCCGCATGGCGCTTACAATTGCCTCCTGTGCAAACTGAAAGGTCAGCTCCTGATTGAGTCCGCAGTCCTCCTCTCCCTCCTGCCAGGTGGTTTCTGAATCATGGTCAATCAGATTTTGGGCACTGAAATCATTTCCCTTGGTCGAGATGTATTCTGAGGTACTCTCTGCCTTCATAATGTCAATTTCTGTGAGGGACATTGCCATAAATTCGTCCCCAGAAACAAACCGATAGGATACCGGCTCACGAATCTCTATTTTTTCCGACGGTACCATCTTGGCAAGAATCTTTTCCGTCGGTTCCGCTATTGCTACCATCTCTTTCTCCGGGAAACGTTCCGCAAACTCCTGTGTTTCCCTATTAAGATAATGAACCATTACAAAAATCACACCGCACAGCACCACAAAGCTGCTTGCCGCCAAAACAGCGCCAAAGGTATAGGTGCTTCTGTGATTTTTCATTTCATGAAACATCTCATTCGCATATGCCTCATAGTGAGAATCAAATTTTTGCAGCTTGCTGTAATAAAAATAGGAATTCTCGTAATGCCCTAAGGATTTTTCCGCCTCTGCAAGCTTACAATAAGCATCCACCAGAACATCATCATTCAAAAGCTCCTTCGGAGAAATCTGATTCACAAAATAACTTAAGCACCTGATTGCCTTTCGGATATTTTTCGTACATCCGACACCGTACAGGTACAGCTGTCCCAATATATAATAGGCCTCAACATACCCCAGCTTTGCCGCCTTGGAGGCGTATTTATGGGCTTCACAATAATCCTTGATATTCTTTGCCTGAGCAATATGTCTGCTCGCCAGCTGTATATAAGCATTCGCATCTCCGTTTTGTGCGCGTTTTTCTAAATTTTCCTGCGAATCTGTTTTGGAAATAGTCTGGCACAGATACTCCAGAACCATATCCTCTTTTTCAGCAGTAATACTTTTATCGGATAAAGATTCCTTCAATAACTCTTCGATATCTGCATATCTTTCTTCCAAGCGTACCTGACTCCCCATAGCTCCTCCTTTCTTATGTCACCTACCCTTACTCTATTAATACCACAATATGTGCAAAACAATCAATGTATCAACTGTTATTTTTATAAAATTATTGGTATTGCACAAAATTTAATAGACACTTCTGTATAAAACGGCTGTTGAAATGTTGATAACTGCTCCGCTCAAAGCTCGTAAATACTTTGGCTCCGAACACAAAAAATTGTTTAAATTGTATATACAATTATGGTATCATATTTATATATCGTATGCAATCAGATAAATATCATGGTATATCTTACGTAATTTGCGATAAAGGAGGCTTTTTCATGTGGATACAGGATGTTACGAAATTAGATGAGTATAAAGCGCAGATTAAGTTCTTACAGGAACAGAACGCTGCCTTAATCAGTAAGCTCGATTCCTTAGAGGGCGAAAACTATTTTTCCATTCAGGGCAAAGTCAGCGAATTAAATAACTGCTACGACCAGCGTTTTCAGGAATCTCAGACGTTATCGACACAGATTCGCGAGCGTTTTGAAAAAGCTCAGGAACTGGACAAGCAAATCAACGCTCAGCAAAAGCAACTGACCAGACTCAAGGAAATGTATCACAGCTTAGACTCAGCAATCAAAAATTATACCGAGCTTTCCTTTTCCTACAATCAATGTCGGCTTGAGGACAAATATCTGGAGGAATGTGAGCGTCTTGCGCCCTCCATCCGTCTCCGGCTTCCCGAAATGGATACCGCGGAGCTTCATCAGGCTTATCTTGATAAAGAACAGATGATTAATGAACTTTTTTCCCGCTATGCTGCTTCCTTTACCTCACCTGCTGATAAGGCTATCTGTGAGTTAGTCACCTTGTCTTTAAAGGCGGAAGTACAAAATGTACTTTTCAGCCTAAAAACCAACTTCTTAGAGGACTCCTCCAATGCCGTGAAAAAGGCCTGTCGCAAGCATGCAAAAATTGCATGTGAGGGAAATCAGGACCTTTCTGCGGTTTTTACAAAGTTCATCGGCGAACTGGAATATCATTTTATTGATTTGGTCAGCCTTGAATATCGGTATCTTGACAAAAAGAAAACTTTTTAAGCACTTTTACCAAAACTTCACTCATAATGCACACTTTTGCGCCACTTATACTTGTCATTTTGTACAAATCGCAAAATAATTATTGCTTAAAAATGTACATTTTGTTACAATAACTCATGAAGCCACCCCGGCTTCACGTCTAATTATTACACTATAATAGGAGGCTAAGGATTATGAGGAAACTTGGAAGCAAAGGTAAAGGCATTTTGGCAAAGGCTACCGCAATCGTTTCTGCAATTGCAGTATGCTCAACAATGCTTGCAGTAGCTCCAAAAATGGAAGTAAATGCTGCATCAACATTAGTATGGAGTGATGAGTTCAATGGTAACTCTATCGACAAGAACAAATGGACACTTGAAACAGGTACCGGAGAATGGGGCTGGGGTAACAACGAGCAACAGTACTATACCAACAGATCAAAGAACGCTTCTGTTCACGATGGTGCATTACACATTACTGCATTAAAGGAAGATTATAACGGTTCAAAGTATACTTCTGCAAGACTTAAGACAGAAGGTAAATTCTACTTTAAGTACGGCCATGTGGAAGCAAGACTTGCTCTTCCTTCCGGCAAGGGTATCTGGCCTGCATTCTGGACCTTAGGACAGGATATCGGATCAGTAGGCTGGCCAAGATGTGGTGAAATCGACATCATGGAAGCAATTAATGACGAGAACAAAGTATACGGTACTACACACTGGGATAACAACGGACATGTAAACTACGGTAACAGCTCATCAACATTTGATATTACAAAGTACCATGTTTACAGACTTGACTGGGATGATCAGTACATCAGAATGTCTGTTGACGGCAAGCAGTACAACGAGATCTACATCGGTGGTAATGCAGGCAGCACAGACGAGCTTCACAAACAGCAGTTCTTATTATTAAATGTTGCTGTTGGCGGTAACTGGCCAGGTTTCAACATTGATAACGGACAGTTCCCACAGACAATGAAGGTTGACTATGTTCGTGTATATCAGGACAGCAAGAACTTCTACTCTCAGTCTAAAAACCCTGTTGACTCAGGAAACAGCTCAAGCACACAGACATACGAAGCTGAAAAGGCTAAGATTGCAGGTGGCGCTAAGGTTGTAAGCAAGGATATCGCTTCCGGTGACAAGATTGTTGGAAACATCGGTGGAGACGGCAAAGCAAATGGTAAGGTTACCTTTACTGTAAACGCACCTTCTTCAGGAAACTACAACTTAGAAATCTACTATTTATTAAAGGGTGATCGTAACTTCTACCTGACAGTAAACAGCGGAGATGCCAAGAAGATATCTTGCTCAGGAAGCAACTGGAACAAGGTTGTTAAGAAAACTGTTACAGTTAAGTTGAACAAAGGAAACAACACAATTAAGCTTGATAACGGTGCAAAGGATGAATGGGCACCAAACTTAGACAAGATTACAATTAAGAAAAAATAGGTTATATCCTAAATTAGAGAAGGTTTAACATAAAGGAATGGGCTACCCGTAAGGGTAGCTCCTTCCTTTTGTTAAACCTTTTTAAATAAGAAATAGCCGTCCTGCCCCCGGTAAAGTTTAGGACGGCTATTTCTTAGCCAAATAAATTTTCGCCGGAACGGGTAGTGTGCACCTACCTGTCGGCTGTCTTGTTAGGTGTAGTATACCATCTTTTGACTGCTCTGGCAATCCGTTTCGCTAAATTTGATTTAAAAATGTCCACTACAAGTATGTTATAATATAACACTACTAATAGTGGACATCTTACCAACAAATTATATCGACAAATAGAGTACACAAATAATACACAAATGTATTACTTTTTACTACCTTTAACTACTCGTAAATGTCTTGATTTTACTGGATTTCTTAGAACTTACCAGCGTCTGCTGCTTCCTGAATAGAAACCGCTACTGCTACTGTCATACCAACCATTGGGTTGTTACCTGCGCCGATCAGACCCATCATTTCTACGTGAGCAGGAACTGATGAAGAACCTGCGAACTGAGCATCTGAGTGCATACGTCCCATAGTATCTGTCA
>CAYLWP010000086.1:0-10616 GCA_964387365.1 uncultured Roseburia sp.
TATTTATAATATCACTACACCCTCTGTTTGTCAAAAAACTTTCAACGTATTTCCACAACCTCATATCCCGCCTTTTCAATCACGGTTCGTATCTGTTCATCGCTTATATCTTTCGCTAAAGAAACAACCGCATTTTCCATCCTTTTCCTTACCTTTTATTCTCTTTACTTTTTGTTAGCATTAACTAACCTGTGTTCAAAATTAAATGGGGTTACTTCACCCCATTTAATGAAACCGTTTCACCAGATAAGTATTATGGTTGGTTAGTTATTGCTAATCATGATTTTAACACTAAATTTTCTTTTGTCAATAAATCTTGTTGATAATTTACTGCTTATCATACGCCTGTATATACACAAAGTTCCCGTTATCTCTGTTCGAACAGTACTCCGGATTGATGATTGCTTCGATAAAGTCCCGTCCGCCTGCTTCCACGGAAACAACACGCATGTTAAGAGCTTTCTCAACCTCTGCCACGGTCATGTCATCAAGAAATACCTGCTCACCGCTTCTTAGCATGTTAATCGGTATATTCAGCGTATCGCCAAGCTCCTTGCCCTCGTTCTGTCGCTCCTTCAGCTGAGCAACCAGATCCTGTCCAGTAATCAGACCGGAAACAGTAATCGTCTCCCCGAAGAAATCATTGCGGATATCATAAACATGAACTGTCAGCCCCGGAAAAGCGCCCTCCAGTTTCTTTGCCAAGAGCTGTATTGTAGGACCGGCTAATCTTCCGGTTGCAATTGTTATGGTGCGGTGCAGACTCTCTTTCAGGCTCTCATATTTTTCACTGTTTATCAGCTGCTCAAATGCTTCGTCGAACTCATTCATCAGCAGGCGCATCATACCTACGCCATTCTCAAGCTGGATATATCCGTCATATCTTTCCTCTTCCGGGAACTCTCTTCCCGCACTGATATACCACTCGTCACTGGCATGGATAAAGTGAAGTCCGTATTTTTCATAAAAGCCCTGCTGGTAGCTCTCAATCAAATCAATGATTTCTTCTGCATCTTCCTTACTAAAGAGCTCAAGCGGATAAAGGTTTTCTCTGTATTTTGTTATGCCCGCGGGAACTACCGATACACTTCTCATAAACGGTAAATACTTGGCTAAATCCTCGATACTGCGCTTCAGTTCCTCTTTGTCATTTACATTTTTACAACAGACAATCTGACCGTTCATTTCAATATGACCTTCGTAGAGCTTTTGCAGAAACTGCAGCTTTTCTCCCGCAAACCGGTTATTTAACATTTTGCAGCGAAGCTCCGGATTGGTTGTCTGCACGGAAATATTAATGGGAGCCAGATTCATACGGATAATTCTGTCAATATCCTTCTCCTGCATATTGGTAAGCGTGATATAGTTGCCCTGCAAAAAGGAAAGTCTGGAATCATCATCCTTAAAATATAAGGTTTCCCGCATCCCCGGCGGCATCTGGTCGATAAAACAGAAGATACATTTGTTACTACAGGAGCGATACTCACTCATCAAAGAATTCTCAAATTCAATTCCCAGGTCGTCATCATACTCCTTTTCTATTTCAAGAAGCCATTCCTCGCCATCAGGCTTTCTGATCAGGACCTCCAGATATTCATCCTTTATCATATACCGGTAGTCAAAAATATCCTCGATTTCTTCATTATTAATTGTCAGCAGCACATCACCGACCTCTATTTCAAGCTCTTCTGCAATAGAACCTTCCTCTACTGCCTTTACAATATGTTCCTGTTTTTTCAATCTGTTACCTCTTTTCGATTTTTACTCAAACTGTGCACGATACAGCTGATGATAGAAGCCCTTATTCTCCATCAGCTGAGTGTGTGTTCCCTGCTCCACGATTTCGCCATGATTTACAACAAGAATCTCATCTGCATTCTGAATCGTGGAAAGTCTGTGTGCAATAACAAAGCAGGTCTTATTCTCCATCAGCTTAAGCATTGCCTTTTGAATCTGCTGCTCCGTTCTGGTATCAACATTTGAAGTCGCTTCGTCTAAAATCAGCATGTGTGCATCCAACAGCATGGCTCTTGCTATGGTTAACAACTGCTTCTGACCCTTGGATATATTCGTACCATCATCCGTCAGAATGGTCTGATAACCATCCGGAAGGCGTGTGATATAAGAATGAATTCTTGCTGCCTTGGCTGCCTCCACTACCTCTTCCAGGGTTGCATCTTCTTTTCCGTATGCAATATTTTCAAATATTGTTCCCTGAAACAGCCATGTATCCTGCAATACCATCGCATACGATTTTCTCAGGCTTGCCCTTGTAATATCCGTGATATTCCTGTTATCTACCATAATCCTTCCGGAATCGATATCATAAAATCGCATCAGCAGGTTAATCAGTGTTGTCTTTCCTGCTCCGGTAGGACCAACGATTGCTACCATTTTACCCGGCTTTGCATGCAGGTTCAAATCTTTGATAATTGTCTGTTCTTCCGTATAACCAAAGCTTACATTCTGTAACGCCACATCGCCCTTTACCTCTGCAAGCTCCACGGCACCTTCCCTGTCTTCCGGTTCCGGAATCTCATCTATCATATTAAATACACGCTCTGCTGCCGCAAGCGCAGACTGCAGCTCGCTGACAATATTTGCCGCCTCATTAATCGGTCCCGAAAACTTTCTCGAATACAGAATAAAGGAAGATATATTTCCCACGCTCATTTGTCCTGCCAGAAACAGCAGCGCACCAAAAACACTGACAAGCGACAGCGACAGGTTATTGATAAAGTTAACTGACGGACCAACCACACTTCCGTAGTATTCAGCCCTGTAATAAGCTTCCACCGCTTCCTCGTTTTTCATATCAAACTTTGCAATGGTATTTTCTTCCTGATGATACGCCTTGAGCGTTTTTTGTCCCGATATCATTTCCTCGACAAATCCGTTCAGCTCTCCAAGCGTTTTGGAACGAAGTCTGAATAACGGTCTTGTCTTGCTTGTCAGAAGCTTCGTTATCAGCATGGATAACGGTACCGTAAATGCAAAAATCA
This sequence comes from uncultured Roseburia sp., assembly GCA_964387365.1. Taxonomy (GTDB): domain Bacteria; phylum Bacillota; class Clostridia; order Lachnospirales; family Lachnospiraceae; genus COE1. The sequence continues at coordinate 3,003 of CAYLWP010000086.1, forward strand.
ACACAAGCTTCGGTGAAATGACAATCATCATAGCCAAGGCACCGATTACCGTAATCAGTGTCGTCATAATCTGAATCAGATCGTTGGACAGCGAGGTATTCACCGTATCAATATCATAGGAAAGTCTGCTGATAATATCTCCCGTCTGATGGGTATCAAAGTATCCAACCGGCAAATCCATCAGCTTATGAAAAACGTCCTTTCTCATTCTGTAAACAACCTTACGGCTGATGTGTATCATAAGCACTGACAAAACATAAGACAACAGCGATGATACCAGATAAAAAAGTATCATAAGCCCTGCATAAAAGAATACCCTGTCAAACGAAACCTTTCCTACCCCCGGCTCTATCGCATCAATTGCGTAACCGGACAGCATAGGACCTACCAGCGACAGCAGATTACTTCCTATTGTCAGAACCAGTGCAAGCAATAACAAATACTTGTACTGCATCATATATACCACAAGCCTTAAAATAGTACCCTTGCGGTTCTTCGGTTTTTCAAATTTCCCGTCTCTTTTTCCAGCCATATTTATTTTCCTCCGCCAAATTTTGCGAATTTGTGCCATTGCACAAATTTGCCACGTAAAAAATCTTCCGCATAAGGATTTTTTACGTTCCCATCTGAGATTCCGCAATCTCACGATAGATTTCACAGCTTTCCATCAGTTCCTCATGCGTTCCAAGCCCAAGCATCTGCCCTTCCTCTAATACAAGAATCTGGTCCGCATGCATAACAGAGCTGACTCTCTGTGCAATGATAACGGTTGTCGTATCTGCAAAATGCTCCTTGAGCTCCCGACGAAGCAAGGAATCCGTCTTATAATCCAAGGCACTTGATGAATCGTCCAGAATCAGTATCTCAGGATGTGCAGCCAGCGCTCTTGCAATCAGAATTCTCTGCTTCTGACCGCCACTCAGATTGGCACCACGGATATTGACCTGATTCTCATAGCCTCTTCCCTTTTCCTCTACAAATTCCTTTGCCATCGCATACCCGATTGCATCCTTAATCTCCTGTTCAGACAGGTCTCTTCCGAGATTTACATTGCCGGTAATGGTATCCGCAAAAAGAGTATCGTTCTGGAAAACAACACCAAACTTCCTTCTCAGCTCACCTGTCGGAATGGAACGCACATCACGTCCCGCAAAAAACACGGTACCCTCATCCGCATCGTAATAACGCATCATTAACTGTGCTATCGTACTCTTTCCCGCACCGGTAGCACCTATAATTCCTAAGGTTTCGCCCTTTTGCAGCGTAAAGCTGATTCCGCTGATATTCGGCTCATGCTTATTATAGGAAAAAGATACATTTTCAAAGCAAATGACAGCTTCTTCCTTCAGGATTCTGTCACAAACCTCTATCAGCATATCCTCCGGCGATTCAATTACTTCTATGATACGGTCAGCAGACGCAACCGACTTGGATATGATGACAAACATCTTGGAAATATTCATCATGGCATTTAATATAATGGTAAAATAGGTAAGAAATGCAAGAATCTTACCAACCTCGGACAATCCGCTGTTTACACGGTAAGCTCCTACAATCACCACCAGAACCAGTCCGATATTCAGAAACAGATTCATACTCGGGTTCACTGACGCCATGGTGATGCCTGCCTTTTTCTCCTTCTGTACAACCTCCTGATTGATGTCATCATACTTGTTTTTCTCATACTCCGTCCTGGAAAGCGCCTTTATAACGCGGATTCCTGCTACATCCTCTCGAATCAGTCTTACAAACTGGTCAATGGAGTTCTGCAGACTTGTATACATCGGAATACTTTTCTTGGAAACATAGACGGTTATGCCTGTAATAATTGGCATTACCGATACCAGAACCAGAGTCAGAACAGGGTCCAGTGTAAGCGTTACAAGGATACCGCCGATAACAAGAATAGGGGCTCTTACACCAAGTCTCTGCACACGCCCCAGCATCTGATGCACATTATATGTATCGGTAGTCAGTCTTGATATCAGGGACGGCTTGGTGAATCTGTCTGTCTGTGCATTGGACAGCCACATAATCCTGCTGAATAAGTCATGGCGCACAACCTCTGTGGTATCCCTTGCCACCTTGGAAGCCATACGATTGGCAATGACATTACCAGTCAGGGCTAGGCCTGAGCATATCAGCATCACGATGCCCCAGAAGTAGATTTTTGTTCTTTCGCCGGTCGGAATAACCGTATCGATCATATATGCCAGAATCCATGGCAGACACAAATCCATAATCGTACCGATAAACTTTATGACAAAGCCCACCGCCATACGCCCATAGTATGGTTTTAAATAAAACGTCAGTATTTTTTTCATGTATCATCTTGCCTTTCTATATTTAAAGTGTCACTGTCACCCTTTTTGCGAATGATTCATACATCATTATAACAGTATCTCACAGGAAGTACACCCATGCCAAGCCAAAAACTCGAAAATCTTCTTAACCTTGCACTGACTGCCACCGCACAGGAAAAAGAAAAATCCCGGGAGCTTGCTGTCGGCTTTTCACCCGAAACAAGAACCTGGGAGCTTATTGTCAAGTACCACGGAGCACTTGAGAAGCTGGAATCGCCGGTCATTCACATTGAGCCGCTCATCTTCGGCTATGCTATCGTAACCATTCGCGAGGATTTTATTGATGCACTTGCTGCGCTTGACGAAGTGGAATATATTGAAAAGCCAAAATCCCTCTTTTTTTCATAAATATACTTCTGAATGCAGTCGCCACCCGCATAGCAGGTGGGTTTAGGTTTCGGGCATTTCCATTTTTCGGAATGCGAAAAACTCCAATGCCCTCAACAGGCTAAAGCCCATACCAAAAAAGAACCATAAATCAATATGGTTCTTTTACCTTATCGTCGCATCTATTGGGTCATCCATTCACGCTATTCGCACACTCTCTAACTATTATTGAGTATAATTATTTTGAATAAATATTCAAGTATTTTGTGATGAATGGTTTTTTTCAGTGACGAATGGTCATATTACAATACCAACATACTGTTCGTTCTGCTCATAATCTCCTGTATAAGCTCCTTTTTATTACGGCGCGGCAGCTTGATGCGCTTTCCGTTTTTCATGATTACAACATCATCCACAATCTCTGCAACATAATGAACATTCAGAATAAAGCTTCTTCCTGAACGCAAAAAGCTGTCCTCCAGCTTATCCTGCATACGGTCAAGAGTCTCTCTCACTGTCAGTTCCCTATTCGTTGTTCGGATAATACAGGTATTTCCAAATACCTCAATATAGTAGATATCCTTCTGGTAAAGCTGCACATTCATACCGTTTACCGTAACCGCAAGCATCTTTCCGGCGATATCATCCTTTATGCTGTTATTCGTTTCTACTGCAGTAGATGAGCCCGTGCTTCTTACCTTCCGCATCAGCTCCAGAGTACGGGTTACGCGCTTTAACACAATCTTGGGTTCAAAGGGCTTACTGATAAAGTCCACTGCTCCCATATCAAAGCAGCTCTCTTCCGTCTCCGCGTCATTGGCAGAGGTCAGAAAGATAACAGGGATATCTGCCTTCCCTTCCATCTCTCTAATGTGCCCGTATACTTCCATGCCGTCCATCTCCGGCATCATGATATCAAGCAGAATCAAATCCGGTGTATTCCCTTCCAAGTAACAAAGCGCTTCCTTACCGCTTTTTACCGGAATAATCTCATATTCCTTCTCCAAGGCATATTCTACCATTTTTAAATTCTGTACTTCATCATCAATTGCTAAAACCGTATTCATTTCTCTATCCTTTATCCAATCCTACATGCCTACAGAACGACCTGTTTCGTTCCTAAACTGCTCCCATATATGATTATTCCTGTTCCTCGTCCGGCATCAGCTGTTCAATCTCACAGTTGACCGTTAATGCCTCTTCTCCTACTTCATTTCTGAACTTCTCAAGGATTCTGTTTACTACCATCGTTGCATTTGTTTTATTCACATCCATCAGCAGTGTGAGCATCTGACAAGTGCTGTAATTTGTTGTAACATCACCCTTTCGTAAGGATGAGGTTACTGCCTGCTCCAGTATCTCCATCTGTCTTTGCAGTTCAATATTGGAAACAACTCTGTCCAACGGCTCCTCCACCGTAAACAATACACACTGAACCTCTCTTTGTTCTCTCGCAATATTTCTCTCCATAAAGCGATAGATTTTTTCAAAATTATTATACTCTACTACGAATGATCCTTCCATCTTCTTCTCCCTCAACCGTTTTGTAATTTCCACCAAGGATGCCCTCGGTGTATTTCTCGTCCTTCTGCCATTTGATGTCTCATCATAAAAGCGGAATGCATTCTTTCCATCATTTTTTACAAAGTAAAGAGCCTTATCTCCATTTCCGTATAATGATTCAAAAATAAGACCATCCTGTGGTGCCAGCGCAATTCCCATTGAAACCGTAACTCTTACGAGCTTACCCGGTGAAACCAGTTCTCTTTCCACCGAACGGATAATCAATGCTGCCTTTTCCCTTATTTCTTCTCTCGTTTTATCTCCCGGAGAAAATAAGATAAATTCGTCGCCGCCCAGTCTTGCAACCAGATCTCCCGGCTCAACAGCCTTTCTTAATGCCTGTGCAAAACGAATCAGTACCTTATCACCCTCTATATGACCATAGGTGTCGTTTACCGCCTTAAAATTATCCATATCCATGATGAAGAAAGCACCTTTACTTCCCTCTCTCAAAATGGCATTAATCTGCTCCGCAACACCGTCTCTGTTTCGTAAGCCGGTCAGCGGATCTCTTTTTGCCATAGCAATCTGTTCCTGCTGCTTTTCTACTGTTTTTGCCATTTCCTGAAGCTGTAATTCCAGACTTTTCTTCATCATTTCCAATTCCGACAGTCTTTTTTGCTCTTCTTGTGTTACCATAGTTCGCATCACTTCTTATTCCTTCCCTTTGAACAACCCTTACTCTCTCAGTCTTTCCTCAATATATGTACTGCCTGCTCATAATCATATTCCTGAACGGCATAAATCGCCTGCTTAAGAGTCTCCTCCCACTCTCCGGCAGGTGACGATTGTAACAGCTTATCCAGAAGCGAAAGTGCTTCCTTCTTTTTATATTGCTTCAGGCATCTGATTGTCTGCTCGGTGGTTTCCTTCCATTCCGCTTCCGGCAGTGCCTTCTTCCCTATAACCATTTTTTCGTCATCCGTATCTTTGCCGTAAATATGAAAATAAGAAATAATTATATCTCTTGTTTTATGATACTCCTGTACCAGTTCCTGCAAATGCGTCTGTACAAAAGTAATGTTCCCCTCCTTACTATTCCATTCGTGCTCGTATGCCACATCTGCAAGTGCATCCGCCCCCAGCGTCCTTGCTACATTTTTAAAGCCATGGACATACGTTGTATAATCCTTCCAGTTCTGCGTATTATGTGCATGTAGTATTTCAGCCTGTTTTTCCAGCCCTAAGTCCGAAACAAATAATCTGAGCATCTGAATATACTGATTTACATCATCACCTGCATACTTCATGGAAGCTTTGACATGAATCCCCTTTTCCTCCAGATATGCTTCACCGGGCAGTTGCACGCCCTTTTCCTCCGGATACTTTATGAGCCTGCCCGGCAGATACTTTTCCAGCATTGCAATCAGCGTTCCGTAATATACCGGCTTGGCAAGATAATCCGTAAAGCCATACTGCAGATATTCTTCTCTTGCATCATCAGAAGCATTGGCCGTCAACGCAATAACAGGAGTCACCTGTCTCCTTACCGTATCAAGCCTCTGCAGCCGGCGCAAGGTCTCAACTCCGTCCATTTCCGGCATCATATGGTCCAGCAAAATACAATCATATACATTACCTGCTGCCTTGGACACACCGTCTTTCCCGCTAAGTGTTGTATCAATCTGCGCTCCTGTATCCTTCAGAAGTCTTTTTATAATAGTAAGATTCACCTCATTGTCATCAACAACTAGGAGTCTTACACCTTCCATACGTTCCTGTTCCATACACTTACTCCATAATACTTCAACATTATACAACTTTTGTAAACTAATTTCTATGCTTTTTTTTCAATATGTGTGTTATAATAAAACAAGATACTGTTTTGATTTACATAAAAAAGGAGACTAACCATGGCCAACTACGATACTCATGATGACCCTGATTTTTATCAGAAACGAACAAAAAGCCTCCTGCAGACGGACTATCCGCTTGCCGTACTGGATATTGATTTTACTTTATCCGACTCATTCGAGATTCACTGGCATGCGCACGAAGATATTGAACTGATTCTGATTTTAAAGGGTCAGGTCTATATCACCTGCGAACAGGAGCATATTCTTGCAAGCCAAAATGACATTGTGTTTATTAATCAGAATGTCCCCCATTTTATCACACCGACGAATCCCGAGGGGTCTGTTTTTCGTTCCATTATCGTCCATCCCTCTTTTGTCTTTGGCTTCGGTCAGATAGAAATGGAAAAGAAATACATTACTCCGCTCATTCATGATGTTTCCATGAAATATCTGTATATGACAACAGAACATCCCGGCTATGAGGTATTTCACAAGCATATGCGCGAAATCATAGCTCTGAACGAGGAAAAGCCTTCCTGCTACGAGCTGCTCAGCAAGGCTTCCATTCTTTATATTTGGAACGAGCTTTATAACATGACAATGCAAAACAGCCATCCGCCGGTCAGAAAAACTGCAGCGCAGGACGAACAGCGTGTGAAGCAGGCAATCCTTTACATTCAGGATCACTATATGGAATCCATTACCTTAGATGACATTGCTGCTTCGATTCTCGTCAGCAAGAGCGAGTGCTGCCGATGCTTCAAACGTGCCCTCAATGTCACGCCGTTTGAATATCTGATGAAATACCGTATTTTGGCATCTACCAAAAAAATGCATCATAAAACACTCGATTCCATTTCCGAAATAGCCGGTTCTGTCGGCTTCAATAATACCAGCTACTATAATAAGATTTTCAAAAAATATATGAATTGCACACCAACTGAATATCGTAATTCTATTAAGAAAGATCTGCCTCCGTTATCATAACGGAGGTGTTTATTTATGCATATTCTCGGCATCTTTCTCATATTTCTTTCATATTTATTCATAAATTTTATGATATTTGTCCTATTTTCTTATTTACAGCTTTTTGATATTATTACCTTATGGCGATACTTTTAGGAATCACTTGCATGATTTGCCACGGGGAGGAATAAGTAAATATGAACAAAGAACGTAACCTTGAAATTTACAGTATGCGTCAGGAAGGTTATACTTATAAAGAAATAGCCAAACGCTTTGATATCTCCGTAGAGAGAGCACGACAGATTTGTATCTTTTTGCAAAATATGGATTTAGCTGAAATCGAAAGCGAACTCTATCAGTTCATCGTAGACGACAGCAGCCAGAACTTTACAATTTCACTCTACAACACACTGCGCCGCGCGGGTATTGATAACATTACCAGTCTGCAGGAGCAGATTACCGATATCAATGAGCATCCTGAGAACTACGTCTATATAGGAAGCAAAGGACGCTCCTATCTGAATCAAAAGCTCGAAGAGCTTGCAAAAGGGGCTGTGAAAAAAGCACTCCGCACAAAAGCAGTCCCTAGCTAATAATCG
>CAYLWP010000087.1:0-10526 GCA_964387365.1 uncultured Roseburia sp.
AGAAGACTCAGGAATATGTAACAGGTGAAGTTAAGTTCAAGCTTTACAAGGGCAACATCATCAAGGCCGGCGAGACAAGCCTTTACTCATTATACAATGAAAGTATCGCTTCCTTCACAACAGGTGACCTTTATGACCACCATGACGCTGAAGGCTTCATCAACCTGTTTGGTTTATCCTGCAAGGTTCGTGCAATGAAGCTTCAGGAAGCTGAGAAGAACAACTAATTATACGAACATAAAAGGTAAAACATATGATTGTAATCGGTATCATCGCAGGCTATCTTGCAGTGATGAACCTGATTGGCTTTGCTATCATGGGCATTGATAAAAGGCGTGCCGAGAAAAAGCTTTGGCGTATTCCGGAATCCACGCTTTTCATCATTGCCCTGATTGGCGGCAGTATCGGTTCTATCATTGGGATGCGGGTATTTCACCACAAAACAAGGCATTGGTATTTTGTTTACGGCATGCCGGCTATTCTTATCCTACAGATTGCCGCAGTCATAGCGCTTATCTACTCACCCTTACAGTTCACTATCATGTAGCTCACAAAACAAAACGGAGGAAAAGAAATGCGTATTGCTATTTGTGACGATAATATTGCAGACAGAAAGCATCTGGAACGTCTGCTTGCCAGAGAGTCAGACAAACGTGCAGGCACTCCAAATATCCTGTATGTAGATTCCTTTGGCGACAAGGAGCATTTCCTTATGAACCCCTTAGCATACGATTTGATTTTTATGGATATGGCATCATCACCTGCTGATGCGGAGGAGATACTATATAAGCTTACTATCATGGAATCGAATATTCCGTTGGTATTATGCTCTTCTACAGTAGATTATACAACCTTTTCCAATCTTCCGGATACGGTAATCCACCGTAACAAGCCGTATACGGCAGGCTTACTTCCTGAACTGCTGGCACTTGGTGATACACATATAAAGAATGAAGTCGTAAAGCTGGCTGTTCCCTGTCCTGACAGACTTCATTATATTCCTAAGGACGATATTATGTACTGCATGCCTGTTCAGGACGGATATGTGATTTGTTTGCAGGATGGCTCCGACATGACACTTGCCTGTGACATCAGGGAATTTCAGTTGCTTGTGCTTCCGCATAGTGAATTTTACCGTTCCGACAAGAGGCATATCATTAATACCCGGGTTCTTACGAGGGTTACCCCGTTATCTGTTATCATGCAGGACGGAAAGAAGTTTCCGATTTCCTTCCTTCGCTTTTTGGAGTTAGCAGAAAAAAGATTATGGGATCGTTTATTAACACTGAAAAATTAGCAGGGTTTTTCCCGTTGTAAAAAACGCGTAAATGCGTAGATTCAAAGTGATATGCCCCCTGTCTATTTGACAGGGGGCATATCACTCATTCATATAATTCCCTGTAGATGATACAGAACAATAATGGAGCTGTGAAAAATGAGATAATCATTTTTTCACGCTTCTTTTTTTATTCAGAACGTGGAATAAAAAGTACTCTGCGCTAAAGCAGTGGCTACGGGCGCGGCGTGCTAATAATCGTACAGTACCTAGACTTGTTCAAGATACCTATCTAACATAATAAAAAGGCGCCTCAATAAATATGAAAATAAGATACTGAAACATTGATGAGCAAACACTGTTTTGCGCTTTTAGCTGCGAGTGAAATCCACTGATTACGGAGACTTAGGCACGAAGCCTTTGCTGAGTGTCTTAGCCGTAGTTATCAGTTAGTTCACGAAGAGCGTTGCAAAAGTTTGCGAAGCAATGATTCAGTATCCTATGTATAAGTAAAAGGGCACCTTTTAGAAAAATAAAAGAGATAGGTATCTTGAACAATCCAAGATATCTATCCCGATTATTAGCTAGGGAACTGCTTTAGCGCAGAGTACTTTTTTTCACAGCCCCTTTTATATTTCCCTTACGCCGTTACGATTACTCCACCGTCATTCGCATACAGGCTGCTCAAGCCTGCTGTGTCCATAATCAGAATCTGTTTAAACTTTACCTTTGCTTCAATCAGCTCCTGCATGATCTTTGCTCTGTCCGGCGCATTGCAGTGCGTAATCATCAGATTCTTCTTTTCGGGCTCCACAATTTCCTTCACAACCAGATCTGCCATTTTAGCAAGTGCTTTTTTGATACCCACAGACTGGCCGCGCTGAACGATATTTCCATCGTCTGCTCCCATAACGGGCTTAATGTTCAGAGTCGAAGCAACAAATGCTTTCACACCTGTCAGTCTGCCGTTTTTTCTCAAGGTATCCAGGTTATCCAACACAAAGTAAGTATTCATGCTTTTCACAAATTCTTCTATTTTTTCCGTAATCTCCTCAAAGGAAAGTCCTGCTTCTTCCAGTTCCACCAGCTTAAATGCAATCTGTGTTTCTCCACAGGAGGCAGACTTGGAATCCACAATATAGATATTCTTCTCGCCATGCTTCTCATGATACAGATTTTTGCCTAGTACGGCACTGTTGTAGCTTCCGCTTAATTGAGAAGACAGAGTTATAACGTATACCCGTTCAGCCTCTGTTTCATAGGCCTGCATGTAGCGCTCCGGTGATGGACATGCTGACTTGGCACATACCGGAGATTCTGCAACAATTTTCAGAAACTCCTTCTGATCAAAAGTCTCATCATCCTCCTTCTCGTATACGTCTCCTACAATCAGGGTCAATGGCACACTTTCAAATCTTGCATCCTTTTTTAACTCTTCCGGTAATTCACAACAACTATCCACCACTATTTTATAGCTCATATCTACACCTCTCGCAATAATACTTACCATTTTACATAGTTTTTATTACTATGTAATATGTTAACATATTCCAGTATGTTTGAAAAGTGCTTTTATATAAAAATAAATTTACATCCTGCGTTTTTTCGTTATATACTATAAATATCGTATAAATAAAGGAGCCTTTTATGATTGCATTACAAATAAAAAACACGAAAAACATGATGAACAGCCTGCTTATTTCCGAGCAATTCGATGCCTTTCTTGTCGAGGAGGCTTCTGTTACCACCTTCAATACCTTCCATATTGATGGTCATATAGTAAAAAACTTCTATACTGCTGAAGAAATCGACTCTATGGAGCAGGGACTTCCTGAGTTTTCTCTCTGGAAGGATATCAAGCCTGTTTGCTTCCAGCTTATTAAAGGGAAAAAGACGCCTGTGGCATTTCGCGTAATTCTGCATGCCTCACCGTCTTTAGCTGCCTCTATTGCTGCGGAACCTGACTGTGAAGTCAGCGCAGACCTTATCCGCTCCCTCGTTTTGAATATCCGCTATGATGCCGGGCATGTTACCTGTGTGACCGGTACTTCCTTTACCACTTTTTTACCGGATAAAACAACGGACGCTGTATGGGACAAATATATTCGCCGGCTTTTTGGTCTGATGCAGATTGAATTCGAAGAAGCCTAGTGTATCTATGCCTTTTTTACCTTGGACTTAAAAATCAGGCTTGCCAGATATCCAAAAATAAGCGCCGCCGAACAGCCTACGGCACCATTGGTAAAGCCACCCTTGAACAGACCGATAAATCCATCCTTATCCACAGCCTCCTTTATTCCTTCCATGAGCGTGTTACCATATCCGAGTAACGGAACAGTCGCTCCTGCACCCGCATATTTTGCAAAGGGCTCATACAAGCCAAAAAAGCTGATTGCTACTCCTAAGCATACCAGCAATACCATAACACGGCCCGGCAACATTTTCGTCCGGTCCAGAAGAATCTGTACTGCTGCGCAAATCAGTCCGCCTACCCAGAAAGCATTGATATATTCCATATTTCACGTTCCTTTCCTATACATGTCATCTGACAGTAGTATGCGGATAATCCGATAAATCTATACTTCCTCTGCAATAAAAAATCCACACACAGAATACTCTGCATGTGGATTTCCTTACTTCCCGAAAAGCTGCGCTATCTCGCCAACAATCTCGCGGATGCTTTTATCTTCACAATCAATTACCATATCGGCATATTTTTCATATAACGGTGTTCTTTCTTCGTACAAATCCCTGAGTGTCTGTCCGTCCTTCAGGGCAACTCCGCGTTGTGTCAAATCACCCAAACGTTCCGCAATGCTTTCACAGGAAAGCCTGAGATAACAGACTGTTCCGATTTCACTCAAGTGTTCCATGGCCTGTTTTCCATAAACTACGCTTCCGCCGGTTGCGATAATGGTATTCTTCGGATTGATTGAGGCATTCACGCTGTCTTCAACTGCAAGAAAGCCCTCTGTCCCCTGCTCTTCAATGATTTCATGCAGTGTTTTTCCCTCCTGCTCCTGAATAACAAGGTCCGAATCCATAAACGACATCGCCATTCGCTTGGCAAGTACAACACCTACCGTACTTTTTCCGGCGCCCGGCATGCCAATTAATACTATATTTCTCATATTTCCGCTATTTTAAGTATGCAATAACTTCCACTTCGCAAAGAACTCCCTTCGGAAGATCCTTTACAGCCACACAGCTTCTTGCCGGCTTCTCTGTAAAATACTTTGCATATACTTCGTTAAAGGTAGCAAAATCAGCGATATCAGCAAGGAAGCATGTAGTCTTAACAACATTGTCAAAGGAAACGCCTGCTTCCTCTAAAATTGCTCCTACATTCTTCATGGACTGCTCAGTCTGTGCCTCGATTCCGACAGCTTCTACATTGCCTGTTTCCGGATTAATTGGAATCTGACCTGATGCAAACAAAAAATCTCCTGCAGCAATAGCCTGTGAATATGGTCCGATTGCAGCCGGTGCCTTTGGTGTACTAATCTTCTTCAACATAATCATTCTCTCCTCGCTTTATATTTATTCCGTAACAGCTTCGCTATTCGTCAAACTCCACTGTTACATAAAAGCCCCGTTCGTTTTCAACAACTGACAGAACCTTTCCTTCCCTGACTTGCAGTCTCTCGCGAAAGGGAATATTCCCCGACATGGCAAGTGCAGGATCAATTGTGTAATAATAGTTGCTTGGAAGAACCCCTTCGGTAACCGTAATCAGGTCACCTGCTTTCAGTAAACCGGGGCGTTCCATCTTGAACTCCATCTGGCGCATTTTAATCCCCATACCTTTCCAACCTAACTATTTTAAAACAATCATGGTGCAATTTCCCCCAAATGTCAAGCCATTTACATAAAAAAACTCACCTTTGACAGTGAGTTTTATCTATAACTATCTTCCCCTTACACAGCATTCTGATTCATGTTATATCGGATTTTACATAACAATGAGAGTTCATATTACATGCTTTTCATTGTGTTTCATCAGATAGCAATGTCAAGTCTTGTTCTTGGCATGCCTGCCTTTTGCTGGTTCTTTACCATAAATAATGCAGTTGCCGATCTGTGATAAACAGCAGCCTCATTGATTGTTCTGGTAAGATCATTGATTCTCTGGGAAAGCTGGGCATTATCGTATTTCGTAAAGGAAATACCGTCTCCGTTCAGCCTGTTCAGCTCATTCGTCAGTATCTTAATCTCGCTTTGGAAATTGAGTCTGTCCTGCATGGAGAAGTTTCCGTTGATAACCTGACTTGACAGTCCATTCATCTTCTTCATCATCTCTTCGATTTCCGATGCTGACGCCAGTTCATTTTCCTGCTGCGCCGCAAGCTTTTCCAGGTTCAGACTTTTCCGCATTCCTGCTGCCGAAATGGATACCTTAACCGTTTCTTCTAATTGCTCCTGTTTCTTTTCTGCTTCTACGGCCTCTGTCCTGCCTGACTGCTGACGCTGATTCTCATCAGAACCCATGTTGTCAACTGCAATAGCGGCTGTGTTAAGCTGTAATGTTACACCTGCACTTTTAACCTCCATACATACTCCTTTCCCTTATATATCGTGCAGACCCCCTTATGCCTGCGCGCTTTTATAAGCAAGTCCTTATGTCGTCATTTTATGACTGTATTCTATGTTAACTATCCCCTACGTATTGTATATCGGCATAAAACCGCATAATATTAGGGCTTTTTTATATTTTTTTTTGTATTTTTTGCATTTTTTTATTTACTCTGTTATTTTTAGCTTTTTTCTGAATTTTGATGCATTTTGGGAAATATTGTATTATAACAATATATATCTGTCTTAAAATTTTTCAGGTTTTCCGGCAGATATCAAGTATCTGATACGAAAGGATAAAAAATATGGCTGCAAAAAACGAGGAGAATATTTCCCGCAAGACATTTTCTCCGGAAATCGAAGAATGTATCTGCGCTGTGCAGAATCATGTAAATCTTGTATATACGACTCAGAATCAGGACTTTATGCCCTATTGTGAGAAGCTGCTTGCATTTGCGGTTGCAGAGCAGTCTGATTACCTTTTTTGCACTTTCGTATTATTATCTGATGATGTACTATGCCGCAGATAACAATTATATCAACACGATCAGCTGCACCCTGGAGGGAATTAAATATCAGCATTCTGTTCAGGACCATACACTCGTTGCGCGTTCCTACAATGTTCTTGGCATCTTTACAGAAGCCTCCGGCGATGTGGGAAAAAGCATCGAATATCTGCTTAGCAGCGTCGATTACTGCAACCAATTTTGACAGGGCATTATACTATTACAACACTGTTGAAAAATATTTTCTGAAAAGCATTCCCGATGACAAAGTAAGACTGAACAGCACACTTGTCAACCTGTATTGCACCAAATGCCACTGTCTGTTATCCATAAATATGCTGGATGAGCTGGAGGTTTATACCCAAAAAATATTAGCCTTGCTCGAAGACGAAAGCACACATATTGACTCTGATTTTCTTACCGCCACCTATCTGGCTACCTACTATCATTTCCATGATGATATGGAGAAAACTGAGCATTATCTTTCTGTTGCCAAGGAGAACTTTGCTGACACGAAAAAGTATATTATGTATCTGGATGAAGTTAAGGCTTATTTGGATTTATACCTTAAGCTTGGCCGCCTCGAGGAATTGATTGAACTTTTAGACTTTTATATTAAGAATTGCGAGCACGACAATGCACCGTTCCATATTGCGAGCTATTTTATTTCCGAGCGTATTAAATACGCCTTGCAGTTTAAGGATATGGATACCTATATGCTTTACACGCAGAAATTCCTTGATTTGTTTAAAAATGAACAGTCAAAGAATTCGGACATCGCTCTGCGTACCGAAAAGTCACACAAGGACTACAACCGAATCCAAAAATTACAAAGTGAGATGCAGCTTGAGAACAAGCAATTACTTGTGCAGTCCCAACATGACACACTGACTGCACTTCCAAACAGGTCTTATTTTAACAGCCATGCCGATGAGATGCTTGCACAGGCACATAAAAACCATGTCCCTTTTGGTGTGGAAATATTGGATATCGACCATTTCAAGCATATCAATGACAGCTATGGTCATATGACCGGTGATAAATATCTGATTCACCTCGCTGAACAGCTGCATCGGATTGAGGAAGAATATCCTGACGTGTTTGCGGCACGTTACGGCGGTGATGAATTTGTCATTGTCTACTACAATAAAACAGATGAAGAAATTAACGAAATCATGCAGTGCTTAAAGAACTATGCAGCAGCTATAAAGCTACCGGCTGCCGGTGTGCTTGGGCTGGATTATCTCACACTGTCGCAGGGCTGTTGCAATATCATTCCAAAATCAGCAGGAAGGCTTTGGGATTACATGTCCTCAGCCGATGTATCCCTCTATCAGGTGAAGGATTCCGGTCGAAACAGCTTTTTACTGCGAAATACAATTAAGAATTAATGTCATGGTAATGATTGAGATAGATATCTTTGTGTTCCGACAAGATATCTATCTCTTTTTGTGTCAGAAAGCAGCCTTATTCCACTTTATAGAGAAACTTCGCATATGCCCTGCTTGCATTCCAGCTTCTGATATGCATATCCTCTGTTTTTTCTGCAATTCTCAAATCATACCGATTGAGAATATCCGCTACTCTGCTATCCCATTTTTGAGCATAATCGGCAGTTTGCAGCTCATAAACCACCGGCGCCGCATCCAGAGAAAGATTCGTCGTAAGATACCATGGGTCTATGTCCTTCTCCTGCTGTACAAACTGATTGATATTGTACTTTGCAATCCAGTAATCCGGATGCGCTGCCGAAAAAACAATAGAGCCAACCGCCACTGTCAGCAGCAAATAACGGAACAGTCCAAAGTTCTGATTGCGGATATATAGCAGAATCCCTGCAAGCACGAACGCAATCATAAGTAATGACCATAGCACAAACACCCTGAGGAATGTAAGCTGATAGCTGCTAATGTAAAGTATCATTCGGTAGGCACTTGAAGCTGTCATAATATAGGTGCAGCCGGAAATCAGCGTAAGCATTCCCTTCAGCCACTTATTTTTCTTAAAGAAGCCAAGGCAGAAAAGGACAAGCCCTATATTAAACAGGCAGACAAACAACAGCTGGAAAAAGCCCTGTCTTGCATAACCGGCATAGGTATACCCCTCCGGCAGCGTCATTCTGCCAAGAAACAGTCCAAAAATCTGGATGCCGCAGAACAGGCAATAAACAATCGCGAACATACTTAAAAAAGTAACGGCAATATAGGCGTCCCATTCTACTGCTACTGTTTTTGATGCCTTTTCAATATATTGACGCTTCCCACTGTAAATAAGTAAACCGTACATGCCTAAAAAGCTACCGATTATCATACAAAGAACGCCCATAAAGTCTTCACTTTTCAGAAATTCCGGCAGGCTCCAGGATGCAAACACATCCCATACATTGCATAACATTTCATAAAACAAAGGATCTGCGCTCCCAAGCTGAAGACAGATAAAAAACAACACAGGAATACTTAAGCATACGCCGATTCCACCATAGCGCAGTCTCTGATTCCGCGCTTTGCGCTCCGGCGTCTGCTCCATAGTTTTCTCCCTAAGCTTCCAAAACTGACCAAAATCTCCGAAGGGCTGAAACAGTTTAGACATACTTCCGCATACCAGATATGTCAGTGTTTTTATCCATACCCAAAGCTTCCAGCCGATGCAGTCGTGAAAGCTTTCCAGTACCAGTACCCCGAAAAGAAATACAATCATAATGCGATTAAGAAAAATGAGTACACCGGAATCGGTGGTAGCATTAATGATTCCAAGCAGCAGCATTGCCGTCATCAAAAAGCGTCTGTCTTTTGCGGCAGTAGCCCCAAACCTTTTGGAATAGGAGTAAAAAAAGTAAAGGGTTCCGCCTACGAAAAAAGGGTAGGTAATTCCCGACTTATTCTGATAAAGGCAAAACGTAAAAAACAATGCATACAAGAAGCAGCCGACCGACAACGACTTAAACCGCAGGGCACTTTCTCTTTGTTCCTCTGTCATCTGCTCTTTTTCTTCTACCTGTGCCTGAATTTTGGGCGCACTTTCACAAGCCTGCTGTATAGGCAGACAATTTAACTGGTTATCCATTATTTATCCTCTTTTCTTCCTGATTTCTCCTGCCGATATGGCAGGGCTATAGATTAATTCTGTTCTTCGGCATCTGCATCGCCGTCCGCTTCGTCCTCTGTATACTCCAGAATATCTCCCGGTTGACATTCCAGCGCCTTGCAGATTGCATCCAGCGTAGACAATCGCACAGCCTTTGCCTTGTTATTCTTTAATATAGAAAGATTCGCAAGCGTAATGTCTACCTTACCTGCCAGCTCAGTAAGACCCATTTTCCGCTTTGCCATCATAACATCCAGATTGATAATAATTGACATATTCGTTCCTCTCTAAATCGTAAAATCATTTTCCAGCTTATATTCTACGGCTCTGTCAAAAACAAACGCCAGCACCTTGCTGAATAAGCCTGCAATGATAAATACCAGAATCAGGGTCAGCATTGCTACGGTAAGATACAATAGAGTCCTGATCAGACAGACCGCAGCAATAATAAAGCTGTAAGTTCCCATTCTCTGCAGACTTACTACATTCTCCTTCACAAAACAGTCATCTGCAAGCACGGTACGAAACATCTTGCGCAGCTCTCCGACAATGAGAATTGCAAGTATACCAAGAATGAAATAGATAACTACCGCCTCCCGATACTGCTCCACAAACATCTCATAAGCAAAAAGCTCTCCTATCCACCTTACCGTCCACGGTAGCGACACCGTCACCACCATCCCCGCAAAGTACATAATATCGAGTAAATACTTCGTAATCCATACCACCGTTTCCTTTTTCATAGCTCCTCCTTCTTATCCTAATCGTTCTCTCCTTGCCATCTTATATGTATACCATAACACAGTATATATTGTTTTGCAAGATGTTTTTATCGAAATTCGATAAATTTGTATCAAAACGCAATAAAAAAGGGGCTGTGAAAAAATGAGAAATCATTTTTTCACGCTCCTTTTTTTCGTCATTTTATCCTGTAGCGCTCAAAAAAAGGGTATAAGCCCCCTTTCCCCATAAATCAGGATAGCTTTCTATCAGGCAGCTTTTTGGAGACGCATTTTTTTATTATGATATTTATATAAGTTATGACCGATAGAAACCTGAAAAAGCTCTAATCTCACAGAATTAATACC
>CAYLWP010000088.1:0-10504 GCA_964387365.1 uncultured Roseburia sp.
CCATTTTTCGGAACACGAAAAACTTCATGCCAAATACAGGGCCTTGCCCTAACAACAACTATGGCAGATGCTCCCATCCGCACGGGGAACATCTGCCATTTCTTATTGAACAAATGCTTTTACTATCTCAAATGCTTTCTCTATTACCTCTGCTGCCGTATCCTTGCCATCCGGTCTGATAATATAATACATCGGAATCGCAGCAGCCAGCTTCATGCACCGTTGTCCGATATAGGGCTGATACTTGTCCTGCTTCAATAAATGCCTCAGGAACAGATTATTTGCACACAGCTGGAACTTCTGTATGCTCTGCACCTCCTTGCATTCCACCTCATTACTCTGTGCTACGCCCAGCATGATAAAGCCCTTCACCGGCACGGGCTCTGTTTTAAACGTTCCACGATACGGTGCCATGAACTTATCCTTCTCCTCGTTAATATAAAGCAGTTCATCCAGATTATAGCCCTGCTCCATTGCTACATTCCTGCACAGCTTCTGGAATGGGAATGCCGGCTTTGCCAATACTTTTTGGTCGTCTGTAACCTCTACCCATGCCATGTCATCTGCCATCAGACGATATCCCTTATCAAGAAAGGCTGTGGTCAACGTAGACTTGCCTGCTCCGCTCTCTCCTGCAATAAGAAGCGCCCCCTTATCATCCGCCAGGGCACTGCAATGAATAGACAAAATACCTTTCTGCATAGCAAGCATAGACATACCAAAGCCTAACAGATAGGTCTGCAGATACATGACCTTTCCCTCCGGCTTTTTCTGATAAGTCAGCTTATTGCCATTCTCTGCCACCATATAGCAGGTCTTATTCGAAAGCCAGCATCTCTCCATAGAAAATGCATATTTACGGGCTTTCTGCGCAATGATATCCTCCGGAATCTCTCCCTCACAGATTTCAATATCAGGTTCTTTATCATCTTCACATACCACCAATTGGAAGAACTCCATATCTGTGGCTATCTTCATATCGTATAATTTGTAATAATACATCGCTTCCCCTACTCCTCTATGGTTTTCTTGTTCTCAATCGTAATTTCCCTGTCACAATAAGCCAAGATGCTCTTTCGATGTGTAATAATCAGGCAGGTTGGCTTCGGCGTTAACTGCTGTAAGCCTCTGATTACCTCCTGCTCCGTTGCCTCGTCCAGCGCTGAGGTTGCTTCATCCAGAATCAGGAACGGTGCCTTTCTGACAAAGGCTCTTGCGATGGCAATTCTCTGTGCCTGTCCCTCGGAAAGTCCATGACCACGTTCACCGATCACTGTATCCAATCCCTTAGGAAGACTCTTAACAAAGTCATAGCCTGCCGCCATCTTCAAGGCCGCCCACATTTCCTCCTCTGTTGCGTTCAGATTACCCATGCGGATATTCTCACGCACCGTACCGCTGAACAGCGTATTCCCCTGCGGTACATAGGAGATAAACTGTCTGGTTGATGCATTGGCTCGCTCTGTTTCTCCCTTTTCATTAAAGAAGGTAACCTCACCCTCTATATTACTCATAAAGGACATGATGATTCGAATCAAGGTTGTTTTACCGATACCGGACGCACCGATAATGGCAACAAATTCACCCGGATTAATATGTAAGGATACATCATCAAGTACCGTTTCATCCGTATAGCCAAAGGTCAGGTCTTTCACATCAACACCGACACTCTCCGCAGTAATCCGGGTATCCAGCTTCTCCTCCAAAGGAATATCCTGAAGCTCTATGATTCGTCCTGCAGATGCCAGAATCGATACCACCTTCGGAATCTGTTGCGCAAGCCCCATGACCGGAGACTGCACTCTGTTTACCAGTGTTAAAAATACTGACATCGTACCATAGGTAATCAGGTTTCTTGAAATCTGTAATGCACCGTATGCAAAGGCTGTAATATAGCCAACCTGAAAGGATACCGACATCGCTGTCGAGCTGACCAGTCCCATCTTGGTCTTTTTATAAACCCAACTGAATCTCTCTTCACGCAAATCTGTCAGTCGCTGCGTCGAATAGTCCTCATTTGCAAAAGACTTTACAATAAGCAGGTTCGCAAGGCTTTCCTGTAAGAAGGAGCGATACTTTGACTCTGATTCCTGCACCTTTACCTGTAACTTCTTCAGCTTTCTGCCAAACCACCAGGAAGTGATTGCCGCTACCGGCGCCACCAGAAGGGCAAATACTGCCAGCAACGGGGAGTAACTGAATAATGTAAAAAATACTAAGATCAGCTCCATAACTAACAGAAGGATGCTGGGAATCGTATTCACGATTCCATCCGCAATACTGCCTGCATCACTTGTCAGTCGTGTCATCAAATCACCCGTATGATAACGCTTCACATCCATCCAATGGGAATTGATAATCTTCTCATATATCTGCTTCCGAATACCAAAGGAAAAACGTTCCGCCAGCATCGCACTCACTAAGGTTGCAATCACATTCACTACCTGCATTGTCAGGGATAGTACAAGATACCCTACAACAAAAGCAACAAAGGATTTCCCTGCCGTTGCATTATCAATAATCCTTTTTGACAAATTGACCGTAACCAATGAAATAACTGTATACGACAAATTGACAGCCATCATAAATGCCATCCTGCCAAAATAGGGCTTTGCATATTGTACCAGCCATTTGGCATAATGATATTGATTTCCTCTGTCATCCCATAGTTTTTTAAATTTATTCATCTTTCTCTCCGATTCTTTTTTATCGTTGTACGTTCCTGTCTTATTATAAATTGTAACACAGCTGTTCCCTATTTTCTATCTTCTTTTCCTCTATTCACACCCTGTATCGTGAAATTACTGACATTTATTCAGTCGTTCCCACTTCCCGGGAACGCGCTATGATATCCTGAATTCTAAGGCAATTGGAAATGCCCCTGAACATTCCTTTATCCCATTTTTCCTCTGTTTTTTCCGCTTTCATCCAGCTCTCAATCCGCGCCCAGTCCAGATACTTATCCCAGTATTCTCTATCCAGCATTTCTACGAGCTTTTTCTTTTTCTCTGCATAATCCGTTTCTTCCTCAGAGGTACTTTCCAGATTGTTCCAGCTGTTTTCTTCCTTGCCGGTTAAGTTATATAACGACTCCGGAATCATATCTTTAAAGGCTTCTCTGAAAATATAACGGTTCTTCTTATTCTTCAGATACATATGTCGCGGAATGGATACTGCATAATCTATGACTCTGTAATCCAGGTATGGAATGAGGTACCTCACACCCGAATAGGCACCCAGTAACGCCACCACGTCAAGCCGGTTACGGCTTCCTCCTGCTTCTATGTATGCGGTTGCATCATAGGAAAAGGTAAGTGCCGGCAGTTTCTCTTTGCTGTATTTCTCATAGAAATCCGCCTTCAGCAAATCCTTAGCTCCATAATCTGATACAAACGGAGTTCTTAACCTTTTTACGGATTTGGTCAGATTTTGACGGCATCGCAAAAAGGTATCATAGATTCTGTGCTTTTCTCCCTTGGTTGAGGTCCACATGTATTCCAGATAGCGTAGGTACTCTCTATGATAAAACAGCTCATAAGGATTGCACCTGTGACTGACACCTTCATCTCCACCGTGACCGGTAAAAACCACCCTAGCTCCACGTTTACTGATAAAATGAGATGCCTCACCTATTGCAAGCGTATTGATATACGGCGGTAACACATAGCGCCTTAAATAATCCTCCTGCATATCCTGTCTGAGGCCTATCTGTCGCATTTTTTTGGTAATGGTACTTTCTTCGTCAAAGTTCAGACAGATGTCACCATAATGACATGTAATATGTTCCTGCCTGCAGATATCTTCAATTACCAGTCTCTCGTCATTCTCTGCAAATGGCACCGCTTCCGGTGATGCAGACCATGAAAAATAGATTGCTTCTCTTCCCAATCTGTTTATCAGAATATCAATAATTCCCGAGTCAAGACCGCCCGACAGCTCTGCTCCGACAGGTTCGGATACTGCTGCAAGTCTCCTCCGGACAGAATCTGTAATCAGCTCTCTTAATCTGTCAATATATGCCTGCTCCGAGGATAATCTTATCTTCTTACTTCCCAGACGCCAATAGGATACCTTATGGGAAGTTATGCTATCCTTCCTCCGTGTAAACGTCATATAAGAGGCCGGTCTTACGCAGAATATATGGGCAAATTCAGTATTTTCCGTTCCCATAAATGCAGTTCCTACGATATCGTCCCACAGCCACTTCTCATTTACCGAAACATCCATCTGTTCCACAGCTACCAGTCCTCGCAGATCTGTTGAAAATGCAACACACCTCTCGTCAGCATAGTAAAACAGAGGTCTTACTCCCATATGATCACGAAAAAGAGTCAGCTCCCCGTCCTTCCTGTCATAGATGGCTCCGCAAAAATCACCATTGATATCCTTAAGGCCTTCCATTCCAAACTGTTCCATATAGGCAAAAAGCAGTTCCTCATCCGAAAGCTCTTCCGTCAGGTTCGCCTTTTCCATTAATTCTTCTCTATTGTAAAGCAATGCGTCAATCACTGCATATTTCTCATTTTTTTTGAGTACAGGAGTACTGTTTTTTGCCGTATCAGAAAGCTTTTCATAGCAGCATCCCAGATTCATATCCTCTCCGCAGAAGCTTTCTTCCGCTCTATTCCCATATGCCTTATTCCAAAGTGCAAGCTTATTGATACTTTCTTTATATTGTTCTATGTTACATTGAGGGGTCCAAAAACCGTATATTCCGCTCATTGATTTCTCCTCGTCAATCTATTATTTTTTAAGCAAAAAAATCGGCCCCGGGGTCTTACCCAAGAGCCGTTTTGTATGCAGTCTGATAGTAAGCTATCAAATTAGCTTAAGAATTCTTCCTCATCTGTAGGAATCTTTCCCTGCTTCTTTAACTTGCAATCCTCATGATCACATGGATTCTCTTCGTTACATCCAGGTGCGCAAGCTGTTTCCTCGATCATTAACTCTTCCATTAATGGCATTTCCCAATTTCTCATTATACATTACTCCTTTTCTATTAATCATAATCTCAATTCAGTAAGCAAATACTTATGAGCCTCCCCCTGAATTGTAAGACAAATCAAGCATATCCTATTTTTGACAAAAAGAAAAGAAAAGTAACAAAATTGTTAGAGTGTTTTTGAATTTTCGACTTACGTTCTGAACTTAGCTACCATAGCGTAACCTTCTCCGTTCCCGCCGGTTACATACATCTGTCCGCAACGTAGCCATGCATGCGCTACCATCTTGTCATCTTCCTTGCCAACGCCAAGATACAGAGTGGTATGAATGCCCTTCTCCTTTAACAGCTTGCGTGCCGTCATCGCCCTGACCAGACATTTGCTCTCCCATAAGGTGTGCTCCGTGATGCGGTTCACGTGAATCCCGACACGCTTAGCCTGCTTCAGATCCTCCATACTCTCTTCCGGCTCTGACTCCTCGCCACGCACGCCCATCATCCTCTCCAGCCATGTCTTCGGAAGCGCCAGTATACACGCACGATAAAACATGGTATAGATATAAATCTTGACAGACATCCACTTTTCATTATTGTATCTGAGATAGTTCCAAATTCTACCCAAAGTCCCCGCTCAACCTTTCTTTTGTAAATAATCACTGTACTAGTATATCATATATAAAGAAAAAAGCTAGCTGTTTTTGATACTTTTTTCCTATATTTATTGCAATCTGTTCAGACCTCGCGTGATTTTTCAATCAGATTCTGAACCGTTGCACAGGCAAACAGACAGCTCATGATACAGTCCTCCTGAAAGCGTTCTTCCTCTGACGGCTTACCGCGATGCAGCCACGCATCAATTTCTTCAAAGTTCAGATACTTCTTCCAATACTCTCTGTCCAGCTTAGCGACTACTTCTTCCTTTTTCCTGGCAAATTTCTCATACCAGTCAGGATCCGGCTCGATATTTTTTCTGCTGTTATCTGCTTTGATGCGTAGTGTATAGAGTGATTCCGGCATCAAATCCTTAAATGCCTCGCGGAATAGGTAGCGGTTCTTATTCCCCTTCAGATAGAGGTGTCTCGGTATGGACACTGCAAAGTCTGCTACTCTGTAATCAAGATACGGCACCAGATATCTGGCTCCGGAATAAGCTCCCAGCAGAGCAATATTATCCAGTCTGTTCCGGCTTCCGCCTTCCCTGATGTATTCCTTCGGGTCATAGGCAAAGTGTGAAACAGGCATATTCTTTTCATCAAACCGTGCCGTAAAATCTGCTGCTAACAGTTGCGGGGCTGCAAACGGATTCTTAAACGGCTGATTAAACTTCTCCTTCGCCAGTCTGAAGTTTTTACGACAATTCTTCAAGGTCTTTATGACTCGGAAGCGTCGCCCGTGAGTTGTCGACCACATATGCCGCAGGAAGTGATAGTACTCCCGATGATAAAACATCTCATATGCGTTACAACGATGACTAACGCCTTCGTCCCCTCCATGTCCGGTAAAGACAACGCGTGCACCGTTTCTATTGATAAACTCGGACGTCTCGCATATGGTCATTGCATTGATATACGGCGGCAAAGCATAACGGAAAACAGGCTGTTCTTCCTGATTCACACTTACTCCTGTCTGCTGCATACTCAACCCCAAGCTGCTGTCAGCACCAAGATTCATATATCTTCCGCCATAATTGCAGGTAATATGTTCCTGTTTGCAGATATCCGCAATCACAAGGCGCTCGTCACCTTCTGCATATGGCAGTTCTTTCGGATCTACAGACCATGAAAAATAAACACACTCTCTTCCAAGCCGATGAATTAATATATCAATTACGCCGGAATCAAGCCCGCCTGACAGCTCCGCTCCCACCGTTCCTGATACGGCATCCAGTCTTCGCTTCACGGAATCTGTAATCAGCTCCCTTAGTCTGTTCCGATATTCTGCTTCCGAAGACAGCTTTATTTTCTTACTTCCAAGAGTCCAGTATGTGTTTTTTTCTATTTTAACTTCGTTCTCTGCAAGCGAAAGGGTAATATATCCCGCCGGCTTCACACAGAAAATATGTGCAAATTCCGTCACTTCCGTACCAATGGCTATATATCCTGCAACTGTCTTGTATATCCACTCCTCATCCACCGAAGCATCCAGCTGCCGTAAAGCAATGATTCCGCGGATATCTGTAGAAAAGGCAACCCTTTTTTCATCTACATAATAGAATAATGGTCTCACACCTATATGATCACGGAATAATACCAGTTTCTTCTCCTGTTCATCATAAATAGCGCCACTGAAATCTCCGTTCACATCACTTAACGCATCCGGTCCGAAGCCTTCAATATAGGAAAAAAGCAGTTCCTCATCGGATAGTTCTTCCCTGCTGCCACACTTTTTCAATAGTTCCTCTCTGTTATAAAGCAGCGCATCTATGACAGCGTACTTTCCATTCCTCTTCAGGACAGGATTGCTCCGCTTGGCGGTATCTGATAATTTTTCATAACAACAGCCGATACCGAAATTCCATCCCTCATAAATCTCTTCTCCATCCCTGCCATATGCACGATTCCATAGCAGCATTGGATTTATCTCCATATTGCCATTATTTTCTTCACCTATGCTCTGCGCATATCCAAAAATTCCACTCATACAACGCCCCCTCTCACATGCTTGTCTCTGAATAATAACATTATAATACAAAAAAAGCCCTTGTCAAAGTATGTCTGACAAGGACTCTTCGTCATTTGATCCGATTATGAAAGTGCTTCTTCCTC
This sequence comes from uncultured Roseburia sp., assembly GCA_964387365.1. Taxonomy (GTDB): domain Bacteria; phylum Bacillota; class Clostridia; order Lachnospirales; family Lachnospiraceae; genus COE1. The sequence continues at coordinate 7,708 of CAYLWP010000088.1, forward strand.
ATCCGGAGTTGCAGGCTTCTGATCTGCCTTATCTCCATCATGAGTTAAACAAGACTCAAAAAAGAAATCAAGACATCCGTTAGCTGTTGCTGCAATGTTAAGCTCTGCCATTTCTGGTGCATTCCACTTCTTCATAATTAATTCCTCCTATGAAATATAAAATAGTACTTATTACTTATGTGGTTATACTACACCCACCTCTTATAAAATGCAACAAATCTAACAGATTTGATAGAATTTTATAGTATTTTATGTAATCTGCATAAAAGATAACATCTATCATTCTACATGATTATGCATATTTCATTGACTTCTTTATACATAAGGCTTATAATTAGAATACTAATATATGCTTAAGAGAGAAGGGGGATTCCCATGATGAGTGAGAAGACTAAAGTTCATCTTATTAGACAGCTTGATGTTACAGACTTATCGGGTGAAAAAGTTATGATTGATTTCTCAACAGGCAAATATTTTCTTTTAAAAGGATCTGCGAATGAAATCTGGGATCTTATCGCAAATGATATTACTGTCGCAGAGATTAAGGATTCCTTAATGAAAGTATATGATGTTGATGAAGATACCTGCATTACTTCTGTTCAGAACTTCCTGTTACAGATGCAGCAGAATGGCTTTATAGAATTACAGCATGCTTAATTATCATTATGTCATAACACAACGGCTCTTAGAGTTCCTCTAAGAGCCGCTTTTGTTATCTTATTTTTTATAAGTTTTTGGTATACTTGGTACTTCCTATCGTATAGGTCAGAGTTTTACCTGTAATACCATTTAACGTTATCTTACCGCTATTGCTTCCGTCTACAACCACCTTGGTAACGGTACCTTCGATATTGGAGCAAAGGATAGAATTGCTCTTGATATCCCAGTAATACCACATTCCATTATAGTAATACATGGATCCTGCCACATCATGCACATACCAATTCTTAAAGCGAGTGGAATTTGCCGCAGATGTTGCTGTTTTAAGCGTGTAACCGGTATGAAGATTACCTGTTAAGGTTGTCGTAAACTCTTCATCCGTTCTGAGCATAAAACGGTGCATATACTTACTGTCCGTACCCTTTCTGGTATCATCCCAGGTAGCATCCATATGATACCAGGAACCATCAAGCTTTACATAGGTCCATGCATGATTCATTGATTTGCTGGATATATAATCCGTCTGTATTCCCATTTCATTTAATAACAGATTCAGTGCCTTAGTATATCCGGAGCATACACCTGTACCGTTTCCAAGCGGACCTCCTGCATAGTAACAAATACCGGCATCATCAAACTGATAATTTGTTTTATTTACTATGTATTCATGTGCTAACAGCACTTTATCCAGATCCTTCATCTTGGGATCTACTGTCGCTAAAAAGTCTTTGATTGCCTGCTTCGTACGGATAATTCTATTCTTTGCATCGGCATCAACATTTGCTAATTTACATTGAACTACATAATTACCTTCTATAATTCCTTCCACATACATCTTACGATAGCATGCATATTCTATATATAAATCCTCCTGCAGCTGTGGAATAATCTTATTGTAAAAATCAAAATAAGTAACCTTATAAGATGATATATCCTTCGTAGAGGTATCGCCATTGATAATCATGTCTGCAAGGATATCATATACTGTCGCCTTCGGTGCTGTTACTGTACTGCCTCCGGTGCTACTTCCTGTCGAAGTATCCGGCTGTGGTGTTACAACAACGTCAGCACTGTCATTATCTGATTCGACAGCCACCAGCTTGGCTACAAAGCCATTGGCAAATAATGTTTTATAACGTGAATATGTAATACCAAAATCTGACACATTATAAATACTAATTGCCAGATATACGGTATCGGCATACGGCTCAAACAATTCTCCATTCTTCAGATTGCTAGACTTCAGTAATTTCATATTTTTATCTAATTCTCTGATAAGCATTTGAAAATTGCTTGTATTGATACTTACTTTATATTCATCATTTTGATAGTTAAGATAATCGTTTAAGCAGATTCTGCCTGCAAAGCTAACATATTGACCTGTTAAATAATCATAGCATCCAGCTTTCCAATTTGTTATATCCGTAAAATCAATCTCTTCCACAGCTTTCTTTTGCGAAACTGTCGTATTTCCTGTTCCAGCCTGTGTATTCTGATTGGTATCCACGCTTCCCACCGTTCCGGCAGTTCCTGTTGAAGTACTCTTTACAGGAGTAAGCTCTGCTACAAAGCCATTTTTAAACTTCTCTTTAAAGACATCATAACTCATATCCAGCTCGCCATTAGAGAACTTATACACACTAATAGCAAGATATACTGCACTACTTCCCGGCTTATATGTCTGACCATCTGTCAGGTCAAGACTACGAATCATATTCTGATTGGCATTCAATTCCCTTATCAGTAATCGGAAGTGATTATCTGTAATATGTACTTTATATTCATCACCGGTAAATGTTACATAGTTATTTAAGCAGATGCGATAGCTGTTCTCTGTAAATTTACCATTTGTATAGTAATAGACTCCGCTTCGCCAATTAGAGAAATCGCTAAAATCAATATCCTCTACATTCTGCGTTTTTGTTGTTGTCAGCTTAACTGCCGCCGCTACCGGTATTACCGGCGCTACGCTACAAAACAGCAGCACAACGATCAAAAACAACATTTCCAGTTTCTTAGTGAGTAGCTTCCATTTTCCTTGTTTCATCTGAATTCCCTTTCCATCCATGCCCGCTATAACAAAACATAGTATAGCGTGTCTCTTCATTATTAACCACTTATTATACAAATATTACAT
>CAYLWP010000089.1:0-10427 GCA_964387365.1 uncultured Roseburia sp.
GCTACTAAGAAGTATGGTGTAGCTGTAAAGTGTGCAACCATTACTCCGAATGCAGCAAGAATGACAGAGTATAACTTAAAGGAAATGTGGAAGAGCCCGAACGGAACAATTCGTGCAATGTTAGACGGTACCGTATTCAGAGCACCAATCGTTGTAAAGGGTATCGAGCCATGTGTTAAAAACTGGGTTAAGCCAATCACTCTTGCAAGACACGCATATGGAGATGTTTATAAAAATACAGAGATTAAGGTAGATAAGCCCGGTAAGGCAGAGCTTGTATTTACAGCAGAGGACGGAACAGAGATCAGAGAGCTGATTCATGAGTTCAAGGCAGGCGGAATCTTACAGGGAATTCATAATACCGATAAGTCTATTGCAAGCTTTGCGCATGCATGCTTTAAGTATGCTTTGGATACCAAGCAGGATCTCTGGTTTGCAACTAAGGATACCATTTCCAAGAAGTATGACCATAACTTTAAGGATATTTTTCAGGAGATTTATGATGCAGATTATGCAGAACAGTTCAAGGCAGCAGGAATTGAATATTTCTATACCTTAATTGATGATGCGGTAGCTCGTGTTATGAAGGCAAAGGGCGGATTTATCTGGGCATGTAAGAACTATGATGGTGATGTTATGTCTGATATGGTAAGCTCTGCATTCGGTTCCCTTGCTATGATGACTTCTGTATTAGTATCTCCGACAGGCGTATATGAGTATGAAGCTGCTCACGGTACCGTTCAGAGACATTATTACAAGCACCTTAAGGGTGAGGAAACATCTACAAACTCTGTTGCAACTATTTTTGCATGGACAGGTGCATTAAGAAAGCGTGGAGAGCTTGATAAAAACGAAGCATTGGTTGCATTCGCTGACAAGCTTGAACAGGCAACTGTAAAAACAATCGAAGACGGAAAGATGACAAAGGACTTGGCTTTGATCACAAGCTTAGAGAATGTTACCGTATTAAACAGCGAGAACTTTATCAAGGCTATCAGAGCTACCTTCGAAGAAATGTAGTCAGATGCAGGCCGGTGGCTTGCATTCAGAGAATCACGATATGTGAATAAAGATGGGAGGTCTTGCCGATTACTCGGACAAGACTTCCCATTCTTCATATAATTTCTCAAGCTCAGCTTCAATAGAAGCTTTTTCTTTTGCAATTTCCTGTAGCTTGGCAACGTTGGTTGCATTTTCAGGCTTAGCCATTTCTTTATCAAGAGCCTGATTTTTTTTTTCCAGAATGCCAATACGGTCTTCGCATTTCTTCAGGTCGTTTTCCTTTTTTCGCTGCTTTGCCTGCTGTTCCTTCTGAAGCTTCCAGTCAAGCTTGTCAGCGCTTGGCTCGTCAGCTGCCTTGGCAGAAGGTACTTCCTTTGCGGCAGGCTGCAGGATATCCTTCTTGTCCAGATAGTAGTCATAGTTACCGATATAATTAATGAATTCCTTCTGTGTCAGTTCAAGAATACGGGTTGCCGTCTTATTGATAAAATATCGGTCATGAGAGACATAAAGCACCGTTCCCTCGTAGGAATTAATTGCCGTTTCGAGGATTTCCTTGGAGGTGATGTCCAAGTGGTTGGTAGGCTCGTCGAGAATCAGGAAATTGGATTCTGAGAGCATCAGCTTTGCCAGAGATACGCGGCCACGTTCGCCACCGCTGAGTGAGCTTATCTTTTTGAATACATCCTCGCCTGTAAACAGGAAGGCGGCAAGCGTATTTCTGATTTCCGTATTGGTCAGCTCCGGATATTCATCAATGATTTCCTCAAAAAGGGTCTTTTCCATATGCAATACATGATGTTCCTGATCATAGTAGCCGATCTGAACGTTGCTTCCCAGGCGAATGGTTCCGGCATCCGGAGGGAGAAGCTCGTTGATTATCTTTAACAGAGTTGTTTTTCCGGTTCCGTTGTCACCGATAATGGCAACGTGCTCACCACGCTTGATCTCAAAGTCCACGTCAGAGAAGAGTAGCTGTGAGCCGAAGGATTTTGATAAGCCGGAAATCTGTAAAACATCATTGCCGCTTGTTTTTCTTGGCGTCAGAGTAAGCTTCATGTCTGCCTTCACTTCGTCAGGCTTTTCGATACGGTCAATTTTGTCAAGCATTTTCTCGCGGCTTTCAGCACGTTTAATGGATTTTTCACGATTAAAGGAGCGGAGCTTTTCGATAACCTCCTCCTGATGCTTGATTTTACGTTGCTGGTTTAAGTATGCATTCATCTGCTCGAGACGCAGATGTTCTTTTTGTGTCGCATAATCGGAATAGTTGCCGTTAAAAGAAGAAACGACACCATTGTCAATTTCGACAATTTTCGTCGCAATACGGTCAAGGAAGTATCGATCATGCGAAACGATAATAACGGCACCTTTATAATTTAATAGGTAGGTTTCCAGCCATGCAATTGAATTCAGATCCAGATGGTTGGTAGGCTCGTCAAGCATGATCAGGTCAGGCTTTTGCAGAAGCAGCTTACCGAGTGCGATTCTTGTTTTCTGACCGCCGGAGAGTGTAGATACCTTTTTGGCGAATTCCTCTTCCGTGAAGCCAAGTCCCTTTAAAATGCCGGTAACCTCGCTCTTATAGGCATAGCCGTTAATGTCTTCAAAGCGGTGTGTCATGCTTGCGTATTTTTTTAGAAGTGCCTCCAGTTCCTCGCCTTCAACGGACTTCATATCAAGCTCAGTCTGCCTGATAGAAGCCTCAAGGTCAAGCACCTCCTGTTTTACAGTTAAAAGCTCGTCAAAAATTGTGTTCTGCGTATCGACTGCCTGATGCTGTGCCAGATAGCCAAAGGTTTTATCCTTTCCAAAGGTGACAGTACCGGAATCAGCGGGCATGTCACCGACGATAATCTTTAATAAGGTAGACTTTCCGGCACCGTTGATACCTACAATGGCAGCCTTTTCATAATCCTCTATATGGAATGAAGCATTTTTCAATACATGATTGTCTACAAATGTTTTATCAATATTACTACATGTTAAAATCATGGAATCCTCCGATATATAATAGATGATAAATGGATGCCTTATGGCACAAGGTTAAGTAGTTGTTATTCGTGTGCAAAAGGACAGCCAAATACAATTATGCATAAATATGTCAGTAAATGCAAGTGGTTTCGAACAGTTACAGAATTTAATTGACAATCATTTAACAATGTTGTATACTTTTTATGTAACAATATGTGCGTTACGTCGTAATTGTTCAGCTACTGAATGGTTATATTACATTAATTAATTCGGAATAATATGGAGGTGGATGATCGTGGATGATAAGGTTATATCTCAGGCGGTTATCGCAAGACTTCCCAGATATTACAGATATTTGGGAGATTTGAAGGATAGCGGTGTCGAGAGAATCTCTTCTCAGGATTTAAGTAAGCTGATGAAGGTAACTGCATCCCAGATCCGACAGGATTTTAATAACTTTGGTGGTTTTGGTCAGCAGGGTTATGGATATAATGTGGAGTATCTTTACAATGAGATTGCAAAGATTTTAGGCTTAAATAACAAGCATAATCTTGTTATTATCGGTGCCGGTAATCTCGGTCAGGCGTTAGCCAATTACATGAACTTTGAAAGACGTGGTTTCATTTTTAAGGGAATCTTTGATATCAATACAGAGCTTCACGGTAAAGAGGTCAGAGGAATTCCGATTCAGCCGATAGAAAAGATAGAAGAGTTTGTCAGGGCAAATAATATTGATATCGCTGTTTTAACAATTCCAAAGGACGGTGCTGTGAAAACAGCGGAAATCCTTGTAAAATGTAACATTAAGGCAATCTGGAATTTTGCACATGTGGATCTGAATGTTCCTGACAGCATTGTCGTGGAGAATGTGCATTTATCTGACAGTCTGATGAAGCTTTCTTACGGTATCAGCCAGAAGCTGTAAGAAAACGGGAGATATTTGCCGATATTGTAAATAGGTGTTTTTACATGGCATGGCTATGCCGAATACATAGGTGAGAAGAGGGTGAATCTATGGCACAGGGGGATGAAGAATTCAGAAAAGCACTGGTCGGTAAGAAGATACCGATACTTACCTTAGACCATAAGTGGCATAAGCTTCTTGCTCAGGATGCCGATAATGAGCAGATTAAGGCGTTGGAAGAACAGGTGAATGAGTATCTGAAGCAGCAGGGAAAGCTGAATACAGAGATGAAGAGTCTGAATGCCTATAAGAAGCAGCTTATGAATGAGATTGTTTCCTATATGGAGCTTCCTGACAGTCCTGCAAAGGAACGGAAGATGGATGAGAATAAACGTCTGATAGAGGAGGCAAACGTGAAGCTTGCCGACTATCGTGATGAGCTTCTTGACCTTCCCAAGCAGATTGACGAGACCAATTTCGAGCTTATGATTCTTACCATGCAGATTTGCTATGATAAGATTAAGGATAATACACAGGACATCGAAGAGATTAACCGCTGGATTCAGGAATTTCGTGCACAGCTTAAGGACAAGGTTCTGCAAAAACAGCAGAAGGAAGTGTGGAATGATGAATTATATTCCTATATGCATGCGATATTCGGTCCTGATGTGATAGAAATCTTTGACATGAAGTACAATCCGCAGAATGTCAGAAATAATGAAAAGGAGTAACTGTTCAGGACGGGTCGAAGCACTTGCTGCCTAGACCTAAGAATATGCTTCGGAAGTGAGAGACGTTTTAGGCTTATGAGTTTAAGCAGAAGGCGTCTTTTTTGACGGGTATTCTTTATTTTCATACAAAACCGTGTTATACTAATGGACAGTAGATTTTTTTGCGATAGAAAGATAGGGTGTCAGTATGGAATATATTTTAACTGCAGTTGAGATGAAAAGCTGCGATAAGAATACATGCCTTACCTATGGAATACCGTCACTTGTGCTCATGGAGCGGGCTGCGTTGGAAACAGTCAGAGTGATTTTAGATAAATACGGAAAAAATATTACGGTCGGTGTTGTGGCAGGCTGCGGTAATAATGGCGGAGACGGAGTTGCCATTGCGCGTATTTTAAAGGAATACGGTGTGGATGCCACGGTTCATCTGATTGGTGACAGGAAGAAGTGCTCGATAGAGGCGGCAAAACAGCTTGAGATAGCGGCAGGTCTGGATATTCCGGTGCATGAGGGCTTTGATTCCGTCTTGTATGATGTGATTGTCGATGCTGTTTTTGGCATCGGACTGACCAGAGAGGTTGAGGGTGTCTATCGGGAGGCCATAGAGGCAATCAATAAATCCAAGGCGAAGGTGGTAGCGGTCGATATTCCTTCCGGAGTTCATACGGATGACGGCAGGATTATGGGTGTGGCGGTTCGCGCCGATATAACGGTTACCTACGCTTACAGAAAGCTCGGACAGTTACTGTATCCGGGAACGCAGTATACGGGTGAGGTGATTTGTGTTCCGATCGGAATACCCAAGGAAGCCCTTGGAAGGCATGAAAACGGTATCTTTACCTATAATAAAGAGGACGCAAAGCTTCCGGACAGAAAGCCGTCCGGAAATAAGGGAACGTTTGGCAAGGTGTTACTTGTTGCCGGCTCAAAAAATATGGGTGGCGCATGCCAGTTAGCCGCACTCGGCGCATTTCGTATCGGTTCCGGCATGGTGCGTGTCTTTACGGCAGAGGAAAACAGGGAAAGTCTTCTGAGAAAAGTACCGGAGGCTATGGTGAGCACCTATCGGGATGACGGGGAGAGTACGCTTACAGAGGCTGAAGCGGAGCTTTTGCGGGAAGGCTTAAAGTGGGCTGATGTCATTGCGGTGGGTCCCGGTCTTTCCATGACGAAAAAGGCAGCCTTTATCATGGAATATATTTTGAAAAATAACAGAAAGCCGGTTGTTTTTGATGCGGATGCATTGAATTATTTTTCCGCAAGACCGGAGGCTTTGAAGTTACCGGAAACAGGTATATCTGCGAATAATCAGGATATTGTTCTGACACCGCATCTGGGCGAGCTATCAAGATTATGCGGTCAGCCGGTAGCCGAGCTGCAGAAGGATTTGCCGGGTACTTGCAGGACATTTGCGGAGAAATATGATGTGACGCTTGTCTGCAAGGATGCAAGAACCTTTGTGGCAAAGCAGGGTAAGATGACATATGTCAATACAAGCGGCAATGACGGCATGGCAACTGCCAGTTCCGGTGATGTTCTGACAGGCATTGTGGCAGGACTTATGGCACAGGGAATGAAAGGCTTTGAAGCGGCGGCTTTAGGCGTTTATCTGCACGGACTTGCCGGAGACTATGCAAAGAATAAGACCTCTGCGTATTATATTATGGCGCAGGATATCATAGATTCATTACGATATATTTAGAAAGAGGGGTATGAGAAGAGATGAAACATTATGACAGAGTATGGGCTGAGGTAGACCTCGACGCAATTGCAGAAAATATAGAAACAATCAAGAAGCTGATTAAGCCTGAGACAAAGATTATTCCGGTGATTAAGACAGATGGATACGGTCATGGCGCAGCACCGATTGCAAGAATCCTTGAGCATGAGGAACAGGTCTGGGGATATGGTGTGGCAACTGCGGAAGAGGCGCATATGCTTCGCGAAAAGGGCATTGAAAAGCCGGTATTGATTTTGGGTTATACTTTTCCTTACAGCTATGAAAGGCTGATAGATGACGACATTCGTCCGACTGTTTTTATGCTGGATATGGCACAGATGTTGTCTGAACGTGCACGGGAAAAAGGGAAAATCTGCAAGGTTCATATTAAGGTTGATACAGGAATGACAAGAATCGGTCTTCATCCTGATGCGGAGGGGATTGAGCTGATTAGAAAGATTAGTGAGCTTCCTAATATAGAAATAGAAGGTATTTTCACCCATTTTGCAACGGCGGATGAAGCAGATAAGTCAAAGTCTTATCATCAGATGCAGCTGTTTTCGTCCTTTGTAACAGAGGTTGAGGAAAAGCTTGCTATTCATATTCCGATGAAGCATTGTGCAAACAGTGCGGGAATCCTGGAAATGCCGGAGTCCAATATGGATGCCGTAAGAGCAGGCATCATTATCTACGGCTTGTGGCCGTCCAAGGAAGTACAGGATCAGGAAAAGATTACGTTAAGACCTTCTCTGGCGCTGAAATCACGGGTTGTTTATGTAAAAATGGTTACTGCCAATCAGGAAATCAGCTATGGCGGAACCTTTATTACGGTACGGGATACGCAGGTCGCTACGATTTCGATTGGATACGGAGACGGTTATCCGCGAAGCCTTTCCAATGTAGGCTATGTACTGATTAACGGACAGAAAGCCCCGATTTTAGGAAGAGTATGCATGGACCAGTTTATGATTGATGTAACGGATATCAAGGGCGAGGTATGCGTAGGAGATGTTGTAACCCTGATTGGTAAGGACGGGGAAAAAGAAATCACAATGGAGCAGCTCGGCGAGCTTTCAGGCCGCTTTAATTATGAGCTTGCCTGTGATATCGGAAAGCGTGTTCCGAGAATTTATAAAATGGACGATACGCTGATTAGTGAATAGAAGCGAATGCATGTATAAAACCTCATGACACCGGTAAAACTAGAATCAGACAGACAGGTCAGTCTTAAGAGGATAGTTGAGGTGTAGAAAATGAAACGAGGAGATATATATTATGCAGATTTGAGACCGGTAGTCGGTTCAGAGCAGGGAGGGATCAGACCGGTTCTGATTATTCAGAATGACGTAGGAAATAAGCACAGTCCAACGGTCATCTGCGCTGCAATAACTTCCAGAATGAACAAAGCAAATCTGCCGACGCATATTGAACTGAATGCAGGATATTACGATATGGTCAAGGACTCCGTGATTCTGCTGGAGCAGCTTCGAACCATTGATAAAAAAAGATTAAAGGATAAGGTTTGCCATCTGGATACACCGATTATGCAGAAGGTAAACAGAGCATTACAGATCAGCCTGGAACTGAATACATAGTTCGGGTTGTGCACATTGGACCGGCAGTATGGGCTGCCGATTCAATGTTGACGTTTATAGCGAGTAGTGCTATATTAAATTATTATGCACATTTTGACTGACTACAATGAGATAAAAGGAGTGAAAAACATTCATGGATGATGGCGGGACTTCGGTCTGTATCATAGTTATTTTCTTTGTATTATTGCTGATTGAGGCTGTTTTATACGGCTTTCAAAGAGCAATTGTTTTGATGAATGAGAAGGAGATTGAGCGTAAGGCACAGGAGGAGAAGGATAAGAAATCCATTCTTCTGTATGGGATTGTGAGGCGCGCAACAATCTATGTGAATTCCATTCAGATGATTATCACGTTAATCGATCTCGTTATGGGTTATCTGTATCTGCCTATATGGACAAGCAAGCTTCAGGGCTGGCTGGGACAGATAGATTTCATAAAAAGTATCGGGACAATCGGGCAGCATGCCATAGCATTGGTTCTTGCAACCATTTGTCTGATGTACATATTATTGACATTTGGCACACTGTTCCCCAAAAAGCTCGCGCAGAGATACCCGGATGGCTGGGCATATACTTTTATCGGATTTATTCAGTTTTTAAGAACACTTTTATATCCGGTAACAGGTATTATCGCAATGTCTGCCAATGGCATGCTTCGTTTGCTGGGCTTCAAAAACGATGATGAACAGACAGATGTAACAGAAGAAGAAATTATTTCCATGGTTAATGAAGGTCATGAACAGGGTGTTCTCGAAGCCAGTGAGGCAGAGATGATTACGAACATCTTTGAGTTTGGCGAAAAAGAGGCCAGTGATATCATGACACATAGAAACAGTATGGTTGCGATTGACAGCGAGATGCTTTTCAAGGATGCACTTAATCTGATGCTGGAAAAGGGAAACAGCCGTTATCCGGTATATCAGGAGAATTTGGATCATATCATCGGTGTTATCTATCTGAAGGATGCAATGAGAATCCATACTTCCGATGAAAGTGTAAATCGTCCGGTTTCCGAGATGCCGAACCTGATGAGGGAGGCTGTTTGTGTTCCTGAGACAAAGAATATAGACGATTTGTTCAGAAGCATGCAGTCTGAAAAGAACCAGATGGTAATCATCATGGATGAATACGGCCAGACGGCAGGTCTTGTAACAATGGAGGATATTCTTGAGGAAATCGTGGGAAATATTATGGATGAATATGACGACGAAGAAACCCATATTGAAGAAAAGGGCGAAAATGAGTATCTGATTGAAGGTATGACAAGACTGGAAGACCTGGAAGAGCGTTTTGATATCGATTTTGGCGACAGTGAGTTTGAGACTCTTAACGGTTTTCTGATTTCCAAGCTGGACAGAATTCCGGATGAAGATGAACATACAGAGATTGAGGAATCAGGATACAGCTTCAAGATTATGAGCGTTGAGAAGAATGTAATTCAGTCCGTTCTGGTAACCAGGCTGCCTGAGAACAGTGAAGATGCTGAGGATGAAAGCGAACAGGCAGTTTAGTGAGTTTGATAAATAAACAGACTTATTTTAAATGACATAAAGCGTAAGCGAGAAGAAAGGAAAGGTATAAAAATGTCAGGACATTCAAAATTTGCGAACATTAAGCACAAAAAAGAGAAGAACGATGCTGCAAAGGGTAAGATTTTTACAATCATCGGACGTGAAATCGCTGTTGCAGTTAAGGAAGGCGGTCCGGATCCGGCCAATAATTTCAAGTTAGCTCAGGTTATTGCTAAGGCTAAGGCAAACAATATGCCGAACGATACCATTGAAAGAGGTATTAAAAAGGCTTCCGGTGACGGCAATGCCGTAAACTATGAGCATGTTACATACGAAGGCTATGGACCAAACGGTATCGCAATTATCGTTGAAGCTCTTACCGATAACAAGAACAGAACAGCAGCAAATGTTAGAAGTGCTTTCACAAAGGGAAACGGAAGCATCGGTACACAGGGTTGCGTATCCTTTATGTTCGATGAAAAGGGACAGATTATCATTGATAAGGAAGAATGTGACCTGTCTGCAGATGACCTTATGATGATTGCACTGGATGCAGGCGCAGAGGACTTTGCAGAGGAAGAGGACAGCTTCGAGATTCTTACAGCACCGGATGATTTCAGCACTGTATACAATGCGTTGCAGGAGAATAACATTGCAATGGCAAGTGCAGAAGTTACCATGATTCCACAGAATTATGTTGAGCTGACGGATGAAACCGCAATCAAGAATCTGAACAGAACACTTGATTTGCTTGATGAGGATGATGATGTACAGGCTGTATATCACAATTGGGATGAATAAGGAATAAAACGTAAGGGCTGCCGCATGGCAGCCTTTTTAGTATGGGCTTTAGCCTGCTGAGGGCATTGGAGTTTTTCGCGTTCCGAAAAATGGAAATGCCCGAAACCTAAACCCACCTGCTATGCGGGTGGAGACAAGGTGATTTTATGGCGAATAAAAATTATGATTTAGCTCACACAAAGTGGATGTG
>CAYLWP010000090.1:0-10422 GCA_964387365.1 uncultured Roseburia sp.
TAGTTGCAGAGAAGAACCTTACGGTTGGTAGACTTTTCTTGTCAGAATGCATTATGATGGTAGTACAACAGGGAGGTAGAGAGCAATGTTTTGTGGATTCAATGAGGAAACGATACAATATTGGGAGAAGCTTAGGGTTCAGAATGATAAAAAGGTCTTTTTAGAGAATCAGGATTTGTACAAAAATGGTATAAAGGAGCCATTAGAGGAGCTGTATTTTGAGTTGCAGAATTTTTTTGGCAAGTTGGATTTTGATATAGGAATAAATAAAAGAAGCTGTATATCATCGCCATATAATGATGCTAGATTCTGTAATGGAAATCCAATGAAGGAATATGTTTATGTTCGTTTTAAGGTATTAAAGGCACAAAAAGATAATACGGTCGGATTTTTCTTTGATGCGTCGGAAGGCTGTTTTCGTTATGGACTTCAGATATATCATCTGAATGCACGCGGAATGGAGAGGATTCGGAGTAAGCTCTTAGAGGATAGAAGAAAATCGCAAAAGATAATAGAAGACTTTGAAGCAAGTGATGTTATGAAGGTATGTGGTATCAAATACAAAAAGCCTTATTATGAGGATGAAAAAGAACCACTAAAGAAGTGGCTTAATATGCGGACCATCAGTTTTGAGCATGAGGAAGCGTTGAATGAGACATTTTTCAGCAGAAAGCTGTTGGAGGAGATGCTGCTTGCTTTTCGTGAGGCGCAGGATGTTTATTTTATGATTAAAGATGCTTTGAAATAGGAAAGGAATGAGTATGAAGCTATCGGATAAAATACAGATACTTAGAAAGGAAAAAGGCTACAGTCAGGAGGAATTGGCTGCTATCTGTGGTGTCAGCAGACAGGCAATTTCAAAATGGGAGGCTGATATTGCACTTCCGGAACTAGAAAAGATTATGATTCTGAGTAATACCTTTCATGTAACTACGGATGTGTTATTGAGGGATGAGCTTGAGCTTAGCGGAGCAAAAAAGGTTCAGACATGCGGACATAATGCTTTAAAGAAGCATGAAAATGAGCTGTATGAAGGTGCTCTGATAAAGGAAAGTATAGAAGATGACAGTATTATTGATTATCTATCCGTGAATAAAGTAGAGCTGTGGAATACGGGAGGAAAGCCAAAATATTGGACAGTACTGTTTTTTACTTCTTCCAAGGAGGATTTACCAGAGCTTTTTTCCAAGGTCATGATTTCAGAGGAAGAGAACTGGTTTGTGGATTTCAAGGCAGGAAATCAGAAGTATATTGTTTTTAGAGATAAGGTTTTGAAGTATACGATAGGTAATCAGGTGCAGAAGGAAAAAGTGTGTGAAGAATGTCGTAAAATGGGTATTCCGGATGAACAAATGCAGAAAGAGTGATTTTCGAAGTTATGTAGCAAAAAAGGTAGCCCAATCCGGTGGAATCCGAATTACAAAGGATGCAGGTGTGTTTTTGTGTAAGAATCCTCATACAAAAGGAATGGCTGTATAGTCAAAGGAAAGGTATGGAAAAAGAAATGGAAATAGCAGTTTTAGCAGATATACACGGGAATTATGTGGCATTCGGGCAATGTATGGATTACTGTATAAAGCGAGGGATTGATACTTATATTTTTCTTGGTGATTATGCGGGTGAGCTGGCATATCCGGAGAAAACAATGGAAATGCTTTTTGAGATAGCTAAGAAATATTATTGTTATTTTGTCAGAGGAAATAAAGAGGACTATTGGCTGGATTACCGGGACAGAGGTGAGACCGGGTGGAAGGAATATGATTCAACAACAGGCGCGCTTTTCTATACTTACCATCATTTGTCGCAAAAAAGCATGGAGTTTTACGATACGTTACCCATGATGCAGAAGGTGAAAATCGGAAAATTCCCGAAAATGACAATTTGTCATGGTTCGCCCCATATGACAAATGAGAAAATGCTGCCGGAAAAAGAGAGAACCTTGGAGATTATGGAACAAAGTGATACCGATATCATTTTATTCGGACACACGCATAATCAGCAGGTAATGGAGCATCAAGGCACATTTGCAATGAATCCGGGAGCTGTCGGAATATCTCCGGGAGGAAAGGTGCAGTTTATGATTCTCTCGGATGAAATGGATTCAGCGGATGAAGCATTGTGCTGGAAGAAAGTAGGCGAATCAGGCATGAAATATGTTTTCATTCAGTTATCTTACGATATAGAACGTGTCATCTGTGATTTGAAGGAATCAGGACTGACGGAGTATGCGCCTGGCTGGTGCAAGGTTACGGAATATCTCTTTCGAAAAGGCGGTATACATCACGGGCAGGTCTTAAACAGGGCAATGAAGCTCTGCAGAGAGGCAAAAGGAGAATGTATCTGGCCCAATATTCCGGAAACGTATTGGCAGCAGGCAGTGGAAGAAATGTTAGTTTAAAAACGAAAAGCAGTTCAAAGCACGAATAAAATGTTAATAACAAATATTTTTGTTAATAAAATCAATACTTTTTTCATTTGCAAAAGCCGTAAAATCCGTTATACTAAACACGTAATCAAGGAAAGGCAAGGTCATTGGCATGAGATTTGTAATACAGCGTGTAAAGGAAGCTTCTGTCACAGTAGAGCATGAGATTATCGGAAAAATAGGACATGGACTGTTGGTCTTTGTGGGTGTATCGGATACTGATAATCAACAGATTGCGGATAAAATGATAGATAAGCTTACGAAGCTTCGTATTTTTGATGATGAAGAGGGAAAAACAAATCTGGCGGCAGCAGACGTAGAAGGAGAGTTTTTGATTACTTCCCAGTTTACGTTGTATGCAGACTGCCGAAAGGGCAATCGTCCTTCCTTTGTTAAGGCGGGAAAGCCGGATGCGGCAAATGCATTATATGAGTATGTTATTTCTGAAATTCAGGGTAAAGGGTTTCATACAGAGCACGGATCTTTTGGTGCGGATATGAAAGTTGCACTAATAAATGACGGTCCATTTACAATTTTTTTGGATTCTGAAGAGATTATTAGATAAAAAACACAAAATAAATCAGTTATTTTTGGGTAAAATTTTTAATTTCAAGCCTTTATTTTATTGAAAAATTTGTTATAATGAACATAAAATGATTAAGAAATCATTACGAAGGGAAGTATATTTAATGAAATCGAAAAAATCTATTATCTTGTGGGTAGTATCAATCGCGATGATAGTTTTGGCACGTATTGCTTTTTTAAGTGGCGGTTTCGTTGCAGGACTCGCATTCCTGGTTGTTGCAATTGGTGTGAATCCCTATATTATGAAATTATCTTATGAAAGAATGGAGATTAAGCAGGATGTCTACGTACCGGCTTTGGTTGTGCTGGCTGTTGTAGGCTGTGTTTTTATGCCTAAGGCAACTGATTTAGTAGTATCCAAGGATCAGGGTATATTATCCCGTGCAGCTCTTAGTGCAGGGATTCTTTCCGCAGACGATACAGATACATTTGTAGAGGATGAGTACGATTATGACTATGAATCGGAAGATCTCTACGCTTATAATGATGAGTATGAATCGGCAGAAGATTACAGCTATGTAGATGAATATGAGTACGATGACAGTTATAATTATGATGATTATGACAGTGATTATAGTTATAATTATGATGACGAGTATGAGTATGATGATTATGATTACTACGATGATTATTATGATTATGATGAAGATTATAGTTATAATTATGAAGATGATGACTATACTTATAATTATGATGATGAGTACGAGTATGATTATTATGATTATGACGACGATTATTATGATTATTATGAAGATGACTACTACGATTACGACTACGACGACGATTATGATGATGATTACTACTATGAAGATGATTATTATTATGATGACGACGATGATGATAATGATGACGATGATGATTATAGCTACGATGACGAAGATGACTTCGGTTCCCTCGAAGTTCACTTTATCGATGTAGGTCAGGGCGATGCAATATTAATCAAAACAGAATATGAGTCAATGTTGATTGATGCAGGTAATAACAGCAAGAGTCTGACGGTATTGAATTACTTAAAGAGTCAGAAGGTAGATGAATTGAAATATGTTATTTCTTCCAATGCAGGCACAGAGCATTGCGGTGGACTTGATGTTATTCTTGATAAGATGGATTGTGAAACAGTATTGATGTCAACATATCAATCTGATACAGATACTTTCCAGGATTTTATTTCCGCACTGAAGAGAAACAAGTATAAGGCAGTGTATCCGTTTGACGGAGTAACCTATGAATTAGGAGATGCTTCCTTTACAATTGTCGGACCAATCAACAAGAGTAAAGACAGAGACAGTAATTCAGTAAGTATTTTATTAACTCATGGTGAAAAGAAGTTCTTATTGACGAGTGATGCAGAGGCGAAGCAGGAGGCAGAGATGATTGAAAGCGGACTGCTTACTGATGTAGATGTTATTAAGGCAGGTAAGCATGGAAGCATGAATGCAACATCTATGGAATTACTGAAGAAAGTAAGTCCGGAATACTGTGTAATCACTTGCGGAGCTGATAATGCATTCGGATATCCGCATGCATCAACATTGGCTAATCTGAAGGAACTTGGTATTAAGGTATTCAGAACAGACGAACAGGGTACCATCGTAGCTAAGAGTGATGGAGCTGAGATTACATGGAGCTGTAATCCTTCTGAAACATGGAAGGCAGGATTTGACAAGGATGGTTCTAAGGAAGAGCAGTCTTCCACAGAAGAGTCAAGCTCAACTGAGCAGTCCTCCACAGAAGAATCAAGCTCAACCGAGCAGTCCTCCACAGAGGAATCAAGCTCAACCGAGCAGTCTTCCACAGAGGAGTCAAGCTCAACCGAGCAGTCTTCCACAGAGGAGTCAAGCTCAACTGAGCAGTCTTCCACAGAGGAATCAAGCTCAACCGAGCAGTCTTCCACAGAGGAATCAAGCTCAACCGAGCAGTCTTCCACAGAGTCAAGTTCAGTAGAGCAGTCCTCCACAGAGGAATCAAGCTCAGTAGAGGCATCTTCAAGCGAAGAAACCTCAACCGAGCCGTCTGCGGCAGCATAGTACATAATATGAATAGAAAAAGACCTCGACTTGAGGTCTTTTTTTGCATTCATCTCTGTGGTACAATCGAGAAAGTATAACGAATAGAGCTTGTGACTTAATCCATAGGAGGAGATTAGCAATGAGTCTGACACAGATACAGAAGCTTCACCTGAATAAACAGATTGACAGGATTTTGCATACACCGGGCAATCAGCCCGCTGCCAAGCAGCAGTTGGAGATGGCATTTGTTTTTGATTGTTCAAGTGATAAGGAATATGTTAAGTCAACAGCACAGGAGGCAGTTGCAGCGTTAAAGGCACACGATAAGATTTTTCAGAATGTAAGAAGCAATGTTGTTTTCTGGAGTGGCGGGAAAATTACGACGGAAACCATGCCGATGTCTTTTATTCAGATGGGGAAAACGTTTGTGGACGAAACGGTGCCGGGCGTGGATAAGATATCTAAATTTGATGAGCTGTGTGCATATCTTAAGCTTTACCATGCAAGAAGCAAATGTATTCTTCTTTTTACACAGGGAAATTATGAGCTTGGAGACAGGGATAAGATAAAAGAGAGTCTGAATCCGTTCCTGAAGCAGAAGCTGCTTATCGTGACTCCCGAAAAAATGGTTACGGGAACTTCTGTCTATATGGAATTAATTCACGGTTAGTATTTTAATGGAAATAGTTTTGCATAAGTGATACACTCTATATAATAATGGTAGAGAAGAAAGGCAAGGTTAACAGGAATGAACAAAAAAGAATATACAACAGGAGAGCTTATAAAAAGATTTCTACCGTACTTTAAGCCTTATTATAAAACCTTAGTTACAGATTTATTCTGTGCAGCCCTGACAACTGTATGTGAGATTGTCCTTCCGCTCATTATTCGCCAGATTACGAATACGGCTTTACAGGATGTGGCACTTCTTAGTGTGAAAATGATAGCAGGTCTTGGATTTTTGTATTTTGCTCTTCGTATTATTGACAGTATTGCCAACTTCTATATGGCGGATGTCGGACACGTTATGGGTGCAAAGATTGAAACAGACATGAGACGTGACGCATACGCGCATTTGCAGCAGCTGTCGAATACCTATTTTAATAATACCAAGGTCGGTCAGATTATGGGCAGGATTACCAATGATTTGTTTGAGGTTACGGAGTTTGCGCATCATTGTCCAGAAGAATTTTTTATAGCGTTTATTAAGCTGGTTATTTCGTTTATTATTCTGGCGCAGATTCATTTGCCTCTTACGGTTATGGTATTTATTCTTGTACCGGTTATGACAGTTGTATGCCGTATTCTCAATAAAAGAATGCGCGCGGCATTTGGGAAGCAACGCCATCAGATCGGAGAGCTGAATGCAAAGATTGAGGACAGTCTGTTAGGACAAAAGGTAGTAAAGGCCTTTACCAATGAAGAGCTTGAAAATGCAAAGTTCGAGGAAGGAAATCAGGAGTTTTTACAGATTAAGACGGATACCTACCTGCTTATGGGCATTTTTAATACTTCAACCAGAATCTTTGATGGACTTATGAACCTTGTGGTTATTTTAGGCGGCGGTTATTTTCTGATGAAAAGGCAGATTTTGCCGGGGGATATGGTTGCTTACGTTATGTACGTATCTACATTAATCGCAACCATCAGAAGGATTATCGAATTTGCAGAGCAGTTTCAGCGGGGAATTACCGGTATTGAGCGCTTTATTCAGATTATGGATGCCGACATTGAAATCTTCGATGAGCCGGATGCTGTGGAGCTAAGGAATCCAAAGGGTGAGATTACCTTTGAGAATGTCAGCTTTGAATATCCGGACGATCATAACCAGGTATTCCGTAATTTAAATCTTACGATACATGCAGGAGAAAAGCTTGCTATTGTCGGTCCGTCCGGTGGAGGTAAGACAACACTTTGCAATCTGATTCCGAGATTCTATGATGTAACGGCAGGTGATATTACACTGGATGGTAAGAATATTCGCCGGTTTTCCCTAAAGAGTCTTCGTCAGAATATCGGCGTGGTGCAGCAGGAGGTTTATCTGTTTTCGGGAACGGTATATGAAAATATTGCCTACGGAAGACCCGGTGCATCCTATGAGGAAGTCATGGAGGCTGCAAAAAGAGCGGGCGCGGATGAATTTATTCAGGAACTAAAGGACGGATACGACACCTATGTGGGAGAACGGGGCGTGAAGCTGTCCGGTGGTCAAAAGCAGCGAATCAGCATCGCACGGGTATTTCTAAAAAATCCGCCGATTATTATTCTTGATGAGGCAACCTCAGCATTGGATAATGAGAGCGAATATGCGGTAGCAAAATCGTTGAACGAACTGGCAAAGGGGCGTACTACTCTGACGATTGCACATCGTTTATCAAGTATACGCAATTCCGACAGAATCCTTGTATTGACGGATGAAGGAATCGTGGAAGAAGGAAATCATGAGGAGCTCATGGAATGGAAGGGAATTTACTATCAGTTTTATATGATGGCAAATGAGATAAAATAAAGGTAACTATTCAGAGCCCAATTTAAGTTAAGAAAGGTAAGGATACAAAATGGAAAAAAAATCAAATGATTTTGATTATGAAAAATACGAAACAAAAAGAATGATTATATTTCTTATTATAGCTTTTGGTGTTTGCTGGTTTTTGCAAATAGGAAGTGTAATTCCTATGTACAATAGCGGCAATGAAAGTCAGGTATCAGAGGCAGTGGAAATGATAAATACCTTAATGTTTGCTCCGGCGCTTGGTGCCCTGCTTGCCCGTTTTATGACAGGGGAGGGCTTTGTCCGTTCAGGAATCCAGCTTAATATTCCGCAGCATAAGTTCTGTTACTTTTTTGGCTGGTTTGGTATGACAGTGTTGATTTTTCTTGGGGCAGTTGTTTATTTTCTTATTTTCCCCAATAATTTTGATCCGGAGATGGGCGCATTTGCACAGCGTACACTACAAAGCAATCCGGATATGAATGTGGTTGATATTGTAGCCTCCTTTAAGACAAATCTGTTAATTAATGTTTTTGCAGCACCGGTGCTTAATCTGATTAACAGCTTTGGTGTAGAGTGGGGCTTTCGAGGATATTTCCTGCCGAAGCTTTACCGTAAGTTCGGAACAGTGCCGGCAATGCTGATTTCCGGCTTTGCGAGTGGTCTTTGGTATGCACCGTTAGTTTCTATTGGTTATTATTATGGAGAGGACTATGCGGGATTTCCTGTCACGGGTATTCTTGCCATGTGCGTATTCGGAACGGTAACAGGATGTATTTATTCTTTCCTTTCCCTGCGTACAGGAAGTATATTTCCGGCTGTTCTGGCGAACGGCACCACAAGTGTTATGATGACACAGGCGGCCGTATTTGCCAAGGATGGAGGGAACCTGTTTGTCGGACCGTCGGCAACAGGAATAATCGGAGGAATCCCTCTGATTATTACCGCAGTTATTTTTGTTGTATATGCATATAAGAATCCAATTAAGTCAAGCATTGAAAAGAAGGGATAAGGTATGAAGTTATTTGTATACAGCATGAGGGACTTTGATGAGCTTCCCTTTTTTGAGAAATATTGTGAAAAATACGGAATAGAATGGTCATACACAGAGGAAACACCTTGTATGGATAATCTGGAGCTTGCCAGAGGCTATGACGTTGTAGATATTATAACAACCGTGATTAATAAGGAAATGATTGATAAATGGCATGCACTTGGTATTTGCTGTATTGCAACCAGAACGATAGGCTATGACCATATTGACTGGGCATACGCAAGAAGTCTTGGTATGGGCGTGATACATATTACCTATTCTCCTGCAAGTGTGGCAGACCACACGGTTATGATGATGCTCATGGGCTGCAGAAAGATAAAGCATTGTCTGGAAAGAGCCGCAATTCAGGATTATACCTTAAAGGGAAAAATCGGCCGCGAGCTTCATGACTGTACCGTTGGTATTGTCGGAACAGGAAAAATAGGAAAGACCGTTATTAAGAATCTGACAGGCTTTGGCTGTAAAATGCTGGCGTATGATATTTATGAGAGCGATGAGGTAAAGGAGTATGCAGAATACACAACCTTGGAGCGTATTTTTGAGGAATGTGATATTATATCTCTTCATGCACCGGCAACACAGGAAAATTATCACATGATTGATGCAGCTGCGATTGCTAAAATGAAACAGGGTGTTATGCTGATTAATTGTGCGAGAGGTGCCTTGATTGACACGCAGGCTTTAATTGATGGCATTGAAGAAGGCAGGATTGGCTTTGCGGGACTTGATGTAGTGGAGCATGAAAGCGGACTTTATTATTTTAATCGTATGGGCGAACCATTGAACAATCCGCAACTGGCAATCCTTCGTTCCTATTCGAATGTACTGATTACACCGCACACTGCTTTTTACACAGATGAGGCAGTTGCAAATATGGTAGAGAATTCGATTCTTTGTGCGAAGGATTTCATGGAAGGAAGAGAGACTCCTTTTGAGGTAAAATAGAGGACAGAAAAATGACAGGTTTAGGTACGATATTAAATACGGCAGCTGTTGTAGTCGGCGGTTTGCTTGGTTTATGTTTAAAAAATGGATTTAAGAAAGAAGTACAGGATATTCTCATGCAGGCGTGTGGTGTGGCAAATATCTTTATTGCAATATCCGGTGCTCTTTCCTATATGTTAGTAGTAACAGAGAGTGGCATCGGGACGCAAGGAACGATGCTACTCATTTTTTCGTTAGTTATCGGTTCTGTAATCGGTGAAATGCTTAAGCTGGAGGATGGACTGGACGGTCTTGGTGAACGCATTAAAACTGCGGTAAAAAGAAATAATGACAGCCGTTTTGTAGAAGGCTTTGTTAACGTGTCTTTGATTATCTGCATTGGTGCGATGGCAATCGTTGGCTCCATTCAGGATGCTATGTATCATGATTATAGTATTCTTGTAGCAAAATCAATCATGGATGGTATCATTGTCATGGTATTTGCATCGACATATGGACTTGGTGCGGTATTTTCTGCGATTCCGATATTTGTTTATCAGGGAAGCATCACACTGTTTGCAGCATTCTGCGGTTCGTTTATCAGTCAGACTATGATTGACGAGGTATCCTTTGTTGGTTCAGCCCTAATCTTCTGCGTTGGTATAAATATTGCTTTTGGGAAGCGGTTTAAAATCGGAAATATGCTTCCCGCGCTACTGGTACCGGTAATATATGAGATAATAAAAGGATTGATTTTTTGAGATTTATAGCAAGTGTCTTGTCACCTGTAAAGAAACGTGTTATACTCTCATTCAAACGTGTGATATAGAAAATCCATGTGCAAAGTGAAATTTTGTATAGGGATGATTATGTGGAGGATAAGTTTGAAACAAAGAGGTAGTGGATAGAGAATAAATTTGGGCATCACAAACAA
>CAYLWP010000091.1:0-10327 GCA_964387365.1 uncultured Roseburia sp.
AGCTGGGAGAGCATCTGCCTTACAAGCAGAGGGTCACAGGTTCGAGCCCTGTAGATCCCATTATCAATTTTATTTCTATTTAAAGATAAAGAAAGGCTATCTGATTATTTGATCGGGTAGCCTTTGAATGTGTAATTTATTTCTGCGAATTTCAATCTAATAATTTGATCTCTTTCAAATCCTTTACGCCCCTTTTTTGCATAAGTCCTTTGACGCTTACAAACAAATTTAGTAGAAATAATCCTGCGTGCGATATCTTACTGAAATTTTTAACGGATATTGAAAACGAAAAAATAATGTGATATATTTTGGTATATGGTTTTGCGTATGTTATGTAACTCGGAAAATAATTATCTGAGGAAGAAACGATTACTATAAATAAAGGATAAGGAGTTTTGAAATGAGTAAAGAATATTCAATTGAGACCAAATGTATTCAGTCCGGCTGGAAGCCTACAAAGGGAGAGCCTAGAGTTTTGCCGATTTATCAGTCCACAACTTATAAATATGACACCTCTGAACAGATGGGTAAGCTTTTTGATTTGGAGGATACAGGTTATTTTTATACCCGTTTACAGAACCCGACCAATGATACGGTTGCGCAGAAGATTTGTGAACTTGAAGGTGGTGTTGCAGCCATGCTCACATCCTCCGGACAGGCGGCAAATTATTATGCTGTATTTAATATTTGTGAAGCAGGAGACCATGTTGTACTTTCCTCTACGGTATACGGTGGAACCTTTAATCTTCTGACTGTTACGATGAAGAAGATGGGAATTGAATGTACGATTGTAGATCCGGATGACCCAATCGAGAAGTTGAATGAAGCATTCCAACCGAATACCAAGTGTGTGGTTGCAGAGTCTATTGCGAATCCGGCACTTGTTGTTTTGGATTTTGAAAAGTTTGCAAAGGTGGCACACGATCATGGCGTTCCATTAATTGTTGATAATACATTTGCTACGCCGATTAATTGTCGTCCTTTTGAATATGGTGTTGATATTGTTACTCATTCAACAACCAAGTATATGGATGGACATGCAATGAGTGTTGGTGGCGCTATTGTTGATTCCGGTAATTTTGATTGGGCAAAGTACGGTGATAAGTTCCATGGGCTTACAACACCGGATGAGTCTTATCACGGTATTACATATACAGAGAAGTTTGGTAAGGGTGCATACATTACTAAGGCAACCGTGCAGTTAATGAGAGATTTAGGCTCTGTTCAGTCTCCGATGGATGCGTTTCTTCTTAATGTAGGTTTAGAGACCTTGCATTTAAGAGTTCCAAGACATTGCGAGAATGCGTTAAAGGTTGCTACCTGGTTACAGAACAATGAGAAGGTTGCATGGGTGAAATATCCGGGATTGAAGGGTGATAAATATTATGACCTTGCTCAGAAGTATATGCCAAATGGTACCTGTGGTGTTATTTCCTTTGGCTTAAAGGGTGGAAGAGACGTCAGTGTATCCTTTATGGATCATTTGAAGCTTGCTGCAATTGTAACTCATGTTGCAGATGCAAGAACAAGCGTATTACATCCGGCAAGCCATACACATCGCCAGATGACAGAAGAACAGTTGGTTGAAGCAGGGGTTCAGCCGGATTTGATTCGTTTTTCTGTTGGTATTGAGAATGCGGATGATATTATTGCCGATATAGAACAGGCTTTGGAGCATATCTAAGGATTAGGTAATATGAAGAGAGAACGTTGGAGAATAGTTTTTTTGCTGGCTGTTTTGCTTGTTATTACATTGTTTGTCAGACTATTTTTCTTACAGTCGAATACTTCTTTTATTAAGGCAGAAGGCGATATTTACCGAAATGCATTGGTTGGTAATCAGGGGCTTTATAAGTTATCTTATTTCAGCTTGGATGAGTTGTATACCAAGGTCTTATCGATTGCAATGATGCTTTTGGGCAGTTATGAAATTACGGGTGTATATCTGAATGTGTTTTTGCAGACCGTATCAATCGTACTGATTTATTTTTCGGTTGTATTGGTTGCAAGCGAATACGCTGCATTTTTGGTGGCTGTAATCATTTCAGTTATTCCTTTTTACTCGGATCGAGCCTATGAGATTTCATCATTGAACCTTTTGATTTTGGTTTATGCTGTTGGATTGTTTGCTTTTATGTTGATTTTTAGGGGAGTATATATGTTTGCGATAAGGAAAAGGGCAGTTGGGCAGGAAACAGAGAATGCAGTAGAACAGGTGCAGGAAACCGTGACGGGTGTCATTACCCTTGATGATATTATCGGAAGCGATGCTGCTTCTTCGCAGGAAGAGGAACAGGAAAAATCAGCAGAGATTGAGCATCAGGAAGAAACAGAGGTCGTTCCGCCGGGAATGAAAGAGGTTATTCTTGATGAGGAAGAAATAAAGAAAAGAGTTACATTTATTGAGAATCCGTTACCGGTACCCAAGAGGCGTGAACGAAAAGAAATGGATTTTGTGTTTGCGCTAACCGGAGAAAATGATGATTATGATATTAAGGATGTTTCGGGAATGGACTTTTTTGATATTGATTAACAGGTAATGAATCAGAGTTGCAAAGTTTTTCGGGCTTGGCTTTGTATAGTTACAGGAAATTTATCTCATAATAAGAAGGAATCGTGTAGAGCGGTTCCTTCTTATTGTTTTTAGGAAAACACTTATCACAGCATATTATGAATGTTTTTCCGAAAGGATAAAAGAGAACCGGCTCTGCGCATCCTATATGATGAATCGTGACAGGGAGGAAGCAGTATGCCGGAATGTGAAAAAAACGAAGTGCTGGATGATAAAAAATATAAGGACGAGAAAATAGAAAAAGAGAGTCAGGTTACCTTAGAGGAAAATGAGAATCATCACAGAATTCATTTGATTACGATTATTGGAGAGATTGAAGGGCATGAAAACTCCGGAAACCAGACAAAGGTGACTAAATATGAACTGCTCTTGCCGCAGCTGGCATCTATTGAAGACAGCAGGGATATTGACGGCGTTCTTCTTTTACTGAATACGATGGGCGGTGATGTGGAGGCAGGTCTTGCGATTGCGGAAATGATAGCCTCTTTAAGTAAGCCGACAGTTTCCCTTGTTTTAGGCGGCAGTCACAGCATCGGCGTGCCGATTGCAGTAAGCACTGATTATTCCTTTATTGTTCCGACAGGGACAATGGTTATCCATCCTGTTAGAATGTCAGGAATGGTAATCGGAGCACCGCAGACCTTCAATTATTTTAGAGATGTGCAAAACCGGATTATTGATTTTGTATGTAATCATTCAGGCATATCCAAGGAACGTTTGGAGGAGCTGATGATGGAGACAGAGGTGTTGACCAAGGATATCGGCTCAGTCCTGGAAGGCAAGGAAGCGGTTACGGAAGGGATTATTGATGAGGTTGGAGGTATATCACAGGCAATTGGAAAGCTTCATTCTTTGATTGATGAAGTGAAAACGCAGCATATGCAATCGCCTGCCAAAACGTTATAAACAGAGTACCAAACAATGCCAAAGAATAAGAATTACATGACAAGTCCCCCAAGAAATGTTATACTAATATTAAGAAGATTTACAGAAAATAATAACATAAAGGATAGCATCTTTTTTACAGGGGGAAGAATTATGGCATCTGCATCGGGAAGAAAGACAACGAAAAGCAGAACAAATACAAAAGGGAAAAGAACAACCTCATCCAGAGGAAAAAATAATCGCAGGAAACAGGTTGATATCGCAGTAAAGAATGAGGTAGTGCTGATTGCAATTTTTGCATTAGCTGTTTTTGTATTTCTTTGTGTGATTAATGCAATCAACGGTTCGGCTGCCAATGCGATTCAGGGATTTATGTTTGGCGTGTTTGGCTTTATGGCATATATACTGCCGGTATTAATATTTTTCGGGTTTGCCTTTGGTATTTCTAACAGAGGGAATACAGTTGCGACGATTAAGCTGGTCAGTGCAGGAATTTTGGTGTTTTTACTTGGAATTATCTCATATATGGTGATTGACCAGGAAACACTGTTGCTTGGCGACTCTTTGATTACTGATTTATATTCCACATCTTATATTAACGAAGGTGAGCATGGACATGGCCGGGGCGGTGGTGTTGTTTTTGGCTTGCTTGCACATGGCTTATATCAGCTGATTGGCTTTGGCGGAACTCTTTTTCTTACGATTGTTTTAGGAATTATCTGTATCGTTTTCATTACAGAGAAGAGCTTTTTATCAGGACTCAGAAAGGGTGGCTCTTATCTGATTGAAACGGCAAAGGAGGATGCTGCAAGGAGACGCGAGTATTGGGAATCCATGGAAGATGATGAAGAGTACGAGTTCGATGAAGAAGCAGAGAGAAGAAGAGAAAGAGCAGCGCGTGAAAAGCGTGTGGAAGAAGCGTTGATTAAGGAAGAAAAGGTAAAGCGCATGGACAAGAAGGTCAGAGGCGTGGCTTCCAGTTCAATGACAACCTTGCAAAAAGAAAAAAATGCGTTGGGCTCCAAATCGGATATGCATGAGATTATACTGAGTGAACAGGAGGCAGAGCAGCCTGTAAAGGAAAGTATTTTTGCTTCGCCCTATGGTTTTGAACAGGAGGTTTCACAGCCGGTTGAAAAGTCTTTCTTAGAAGAATTGGATACAGGCTTTGACTCAATGCCGGAGCCTGTTACGGAAGCCTCTCCGCGACAAAGACCGGTTGCCAAAAAGGCAGAGTCTTTAGATAAGACGGAAATTGCCAAGGAAGAAAAGACGATTGCACAGCAGATTCAGAATCAGGCACAGTCACAAAAGCCTTACGCATTCCCACCAATTTCTCTTTTGAAAAAAGGAGAAGGGAACAAGGGCGATTCGCCGATGCAGCTGAAGGAAACTGCATATCGTCTCCAGCAGACATTGCAGAATTTTGGCGTGAAGGTAACGATAACGGATATCAGTCAGGGTCCTTCCGTTACACGATATGAATTACAGCCGGAGCAGGGTGTAAAGGTAAGTAAGATTGTCGGACTGGCTGATGATATTAAGCTTAATCTTGCGGCAACAGATATTCGTATCGAGGCACCGATTCCCGGAAAGGCAGCGGTTGGAATCGAGGTACCGAATAAGGAAAACAGTACCGTTGCCCTAAGAGATTTGCTGGAAACAAATGAATTTAAGAAGTTCTCATCCAATATTTGTTTTGCAGTCGGAAAGGATATTGGCGGTCAGGTAGTCGTTACGGATATTGCCAAGATGCCGCATATGCTGATTGCTGGTGCAACCGGCTCCGGTAAGTCTGTTTGTATCAACACGATTATTATGAGTATTCTGTATAAGGCGAATCCGGATGATGTAAAGATGATTATGATAGACCCTAAGGTGGTTGAGCTTAGCGTATATAACGGAATTCCGCATTTGATGATTCCGGTTGTAACGGATCCGAAAAAGGCATCGGCAGCGCTTCATTGGGGTGTTGCAGAGATGACGGAACGCTATAAAAAGTTTGCAGACATAAATGTCAGAGATTTGAAGGGTTATAATAAGGCAGTTGAGGCTGGAAAGCTATCTCCGGAGGGAGAACCGTTACAGAAAATGCCTCAGATTGTAATTATTGTAGATGAGCTTGCAGACCTGATGATGGTCGCTGCAGGCGAGGTTGAGGAAAGTATCTGTCGTCTGGCGCAGCTTGCCAGAGCAGCCGGTATACATCTGGTTATCGCAACACAGAGACCGTCCGTTGATGTTATTACCGGTCTGATTAAGGCAAATATGCCGAGCCGTATTGCATTTAGTGTATCAAGTGGTGTTGATTCCAGAACCATTCTTGATATGAACGGTGCAGAAAAGCTGTTAGGTAAGGGGGATATGCTTTTCTATCCGCAGGGATATGCAAAGCCGGCACGAATTCAGGGAGCTTTTGTTTCCGATACAGAGGTTTCCGACGTAGTAGAGTTTTTAAAGAACCAGACGCTTGGTAATACATATGACACGGATATTGAGGAAAAAATCAAAACCATGCAGTCGTCCGGAGTATCTGCAGGCCTGAGCGGCGGTGGAGGCAGCGAGGTGGATGATTACTTTGCGGATGCCGGAAGGTTTGTGATTGAAAAGGATAAGGCCTCCATCGGTATGCTTCAAAGAGTATTTAAAATCGGTTTCAACCGAGCAGCCAGAATTGTTGACCAGTTAGAGGAAGCAGGTGTTGTAGGTGCCGAGGAAGGTACGAAGCCCAGAAAAATACTAATGAGTATGGATCAGTTTGAAAATTATTTGGAAGAAATTGTGTAGTATTTGTAAAATATTAGTTGTTTTTGATATTGCCTTTTTATAAGGATATTGTTATGATACTGGTTAGTTACCAATTTACTAAGATAAGAGGAGTGCTGCAGAATGAAAACAGATATCGAAATTGCTCAGGAAGCCGAATTATTACCAATTACGGAAGTCGCAAAAGCATTGGATATCACAATGGACGATTTGGAACTCTATGGAAAGTACAAAGCAAAGATTTCTAATGAGTATTTAAAAAAGATAGAAAACAACAAAAACGGTAAGTTAATTCTTGTTACTGCGATTAATCCGACACCGGCAGGTGAAGGAAAGACAACGGTAAGTGTAGGACTTGGTCAGGCGCTTGGTAAGCTTGGAAAGAAGTCAGTGATTGCGTTAAGAGAGCCGTCTCTTGGACCTTGCTTTGGTATTAAGGGTGGTGCTGCGGGCGGCGGTATGTCACAGGTTGTTCCGATGGAGGACCTGAATCTACACTTTACCGGCGATTTTCATGCAATTACATCTGCGAATAATTTATGTGCAGCGTTATTAGATAACCATATCCAGCAGGGCAATGAGCTTGGTATTGATACCCGACAGGTAGTCTGGAAGAGATGCCTTGATATGAATGACAGAGTTTTGCGTAATGTAGTCGTAGGTATGGGAAGCAAAATGGACGGTGTGGTAAGAGAAGACCATTTCGTTATTACAGTTGCATCAGAAATCATGGCTGTATTATGTCTTGCAGAAGACATGGAAGACTTAAAGAAAAGATTAGATCGCATGGTTGTTGCATATAATTATGAAGGAGAACCTGTTACAGCAGGTCAGATTAAGGCAACCGGTGCTATGGCAGCTTTATTAAAGGATGCAATTAAGCCTAATTTAATTCAGACATTGGAGCATACACCGGCAATTGTACATGGCGGACCCTTTGCCAATATTGCGCATGGCTGTAACAGTGTAAGAGCAACCAAGGCTGCATTAAAAATGGCTGATTATGTCGTAACAGAGGCGGGCTTCGGCGCAGACCTCGGTGCTGAGAAGTTTTTTGATATTAAGTGTCGTCAGGCGGGCTTAGCTCCTGATGCAGTGGTATTAGTGGCCACAATTCGTGCGTTAATGTACAACGGCGGTGTCGCTAAGGCGGATTTGAATACAGAGAATCTGGATGCGCTGAAGAAGGGAATTGTTAATCTGGAGAAGCATATTGAGAATCTTCAGAAATATGGAGTACCGGTTGTTGTCACCCTGAATGCGTTTATCACAGATACCGATGCGGAGATTGCATTTGTAGAGGAATTTTGTAAGGAGAGAAACTGTGACTTTGCTTTGGCAAAGGTATGGGAAAAGGGTGGCGAAGGCGGCATTGAGCTTGCCAATGCAGTGCTCAATACCTTAGAAACCAAGGAAAGCCATTTTGCACCGATATATTCTTCCGAGTTATCCATTTGTGAAAAAATCAGTACGGTTGCAAAGGAAATCTATGGTGCGGCTGATGTTGTGTTTGCACCTGCTGCTGCGAAACAGATTGAAAGACTGGAAACGTTAGGATTTGGCGAACTTCCTGTCTGCATGGCAAAAAACCAGTATTCTTTATCTGATGATCCTACCCTCTTGGGAAGACCAACAGATTTTACGCTGAATATTAGAGAGGTATATGTATCTGCCGGTGCCGGCTTTGTTGTTGCCTTAACCGGTGCGATTATGACTATGCCGGGACTTCCGAAGACTCCGGCTGCATATGGAATTGATGTAACTGATGATGGTGTGATTACAGGATTATTTTAGTTAAACATGTAAGGCTGATAGGGAGTTTATCTGAACATGAAATGTCCGGGATGTGGGAAAGAGCTGGAAGAGGGGAAGCTGCTCTGCGAATATTGTGGCGAAGAGGTCAATATAGTACCTGAGTTCGACATTGAATTGGAGGCAGAGATTCATAAGAATTTGAGTAATGTGGCTGAGGATATGTCACGCTCGGAGGATGAGGAATACATAGAAGAGTTTCAGGTTGAGGACTACGATGAACTGAAGGAACGCTTTCGGGATTATCTTCCGGGAAAAAGCATATTTCATATAAAAAAGGGAAGAAGTCTCCTTCCCTTTTTTGTGATGGGTGCAATCGGAATCGTGATATTGGTAGTGCTTATTAATATTGTGAGAACTGTTGTACAGGATAATTCCTATGAACACCAATACAACAAGGCTGTTGAGTGTGCCGCACAAGACCATTACGACGAGGCGGTTATTTATCTGGAGAGAGCCTTGGCCATGAATCCGTCAGATGTTGATGCCCGTTTTCTGCTTGCAAAATATTATGATAAGAGCGGTCAGTCACATAGTTCCGTTCTTGTATTGGAAGAGCTTTTGGCGTTGGAAACAGACAGAAAAGAAGAAATCTATGATTTGCTTCTGAAGATTTTGGAGGCGAGACAGGAATATGAAGAAATGGGAGAGATTCTGAAGACCTGCCCGATTGAGAGAATCGTTTCCAAATATAATAAATACGCGGCATTGCAACCTGTTTTTAATAAGGATGCCGGTGTGTATGATGAGCTGATTTCCATTACCATGAAGGGTAATACGGAAGGCTTTGTATATTATACGCTGGACGGTTCGACACCGAGTAAGAATTCCATGGTGTACGAATCCCCGATTCTTTTAGAGTCAGGTGACTATGAGATAAAGGCTTTATTCGTAAATATGTATGGCACGGAAAGTGATATCGTCACCATGACCTATTATATTAATCTGTCTGTTCCAGATGAACCTGACATCAGTTTAGAGAGCGGAATTTATCAGGAGCCGATGATGATTGAAATCTACCACTCAAATGATACCAAGATTTTCTATACCATGGACGGAAGCGAGCCGACGCAGGACAGCATGCGCTATACCGAACCGATTGAGATGCCTTATGGTGTAAGCAATTTTGCCATTGTTGTAATCAACGAGGGCGGCGTGCGCAGTCCGGTTGTAAAGAGAACCTTTCAGTTAGCACTACAGGCCAATTTTTCATCCACACTGGCACTGCAGGTGTTAAAGAATACGTTATGGGCAAATGGTACGCTGACTGACTTAGACGGGCATGTTCCTGATAAGCTGGGCGTCAATGAATATCATATCCAGACAGTCGTGAATATGAACGAACGCAATTATTATATCGTGCACGAGGAATATGTGGACACAACCGGAATCACGCATGAAACAAATAATATGTATGCAATCGATACGGAAACGGCTGCTTTATATTCCGCAAGAAAAATCGGAGAGGGGCGTTACACCCTGAAACCCTTAACGAATTAGTATCGATGCGATAAAATTCTGACGGCAGAGCAGAGCAAATGCCAGGCTGTCAAAAAAGCTCGGAAAATGACGAAAAATCAGTTGAAATTATAAGCTTATTCCGTTAAAATAAGTAATTGACGTGTGAAAAAAATAACAGGAGGAGTTATATGTACCCAATATTAGAAGCAAAGGAGCTTACCACCAATATTTATCTGATGGTTGTGGAAGCACCACGAGTAGCAAAAAATTGTCAGCCCGGACAGTTTATTATTGTAAGAATGGATGAGGATGGAGAAAGAATTCCGCTCACAATCTGTGATTATAATAGAGAAAAAGGAACCGTTACGATTGTATTCCAGACAGTAGGAGCTGAGACAACAAGAATGGCAGCTTTAAAGGCAGGAGATGCATTCCATGATTTTGTTGGTCCGCTTGGCCGTGCGTCTGAGTTAGTCGATGAAAATAAAGAAGAGCTTGCGAAAAAGAAGATTTTATTCGTAGCAGGTGGTGTTGGTACTGCACCGGTATATCCGCAGGTTAAGTGGCTTCATGAGAATGGAGTAGATGCAGATGTTATCGTTGGTGCTAAGAATCATGATTTGTTGATCCTTGAGGATGAGATGAAGGCTGTTGCCGGCAATCTTTATGTAACAACGGATGATGGTTCTTACGGAAGAAAGGGTATGGTTACCCAGACAATCCAGGATCTTGTAGACGAAGGCAAGAAGTATGAGCTTTGTGTTGCAATCGGTCCGATTATTATGATGAAATTCGTTTGTAAATTAACAAAAGACCTTGGTATTCCAACAA
>CAYLWP010000092.1:0-10196 GCA_964387365.1 uncultured Roseburia sp.
CTGGTCTTAGCCGGTCCCGGCTCCGGGAAAACTCTCGTTATTACCCAACGTATCAGGAATTTAATAGAAAAGCATCAGGTAAAGCCGGAGCATATCCTTGTTATTACCTTTACCAAGGCAGCTGCACTCGAGATGCAGAAGCGTTTTATTCTGATGACACCGGAAAAAATCTATCCTGTTAACTTTGGAACCTTTCATGCAATCTTTTTCCAAATCCTAAAACAAACCTATTCCTTTCAGGCCTCTTCCATCATAAAGGAAAGGCAGAAAAGAAGCCTGCTCGGGGAAGTGATAGAATCCATACCCGAAGCAATGAAAGAAAAGAATGAGCAGAACGATACAGACGAAAACATACAAAAACTGCTCGCGGAAATCAGCAAGGTAAAAAACTGCGGCATACCGCTTGAGGAATATAAAAGCGAGGTGTGCTCCGAAGAGGTATTTTCCTATATCTATGAAGCATATTGTAAAAAAATGACGATGCAGGGCAAGGTAGACTTTGACGACATGGTCTTATTGTGCTACCGGCTGCTGAGTAAAAGAGAGGATATCAGAAAGCTCTGGCAGGAGAAGTTTCAATACATTCTGATTGATGAATTTCAGGATATCAGTCCGATGCAGTATGCCATTGTCCGTATGCTTGCAAAGCCCGCAGACAATCTGTTTATTGTCGGAGATGACGACCAGGCAATCTATGGCTTTCGCGGGGCAAATCCGGAGATTATGCTTCGCTTCCGGGAGGACTATCCTACGGCAAAGCAGGTGCTTTTGAATATGAATTACAGGAGTAAAAGTGATATTGTGGAGTCCGCCAACCGTCTGATTGCCCACAATACAAAGCGTTTTGCAAAAGCGGTGAAGGCAAACAATCCCGCAAAGGACGGTGTGCGCGTGTGCTACTTTGAGTCAAGACAGGAGCAGGCAAAAAACATCGTGCTGTTAATTAAGCAATACATGAAACAGCAGGGAGCAAAGTTTGGAGATATTGCGCTTATCTATCGCACCAATACGCACGCGATTATCACAGCGGAAAGACTGATGCAGGAAAGCATTCCCTTTGAAATGAGAGAATCGGCAAAAAATATTTATGATACCGTGGTTGCCAAGGATATGATTGCTTATCTCGAATATGCGCTCGACAGAAGAGATATAAAGTCGTTTTATCGTATCATGAACCGTCCGGTGCGTTATATCCGGAGAGATTCCGTGCCGATGCAGCCTTTTTCCATGCAGGAGCTTATAGATAATAATAAGAGCAGGGATTATGTAATACATAATATAATACAATTATACAAGCAGCTTGATTTTTTAAAGAGTATGAGCCCCTATGCGGCAGTGAATTTTATCAGAAAAGGAATCGGTTATGAGGAATACATCAAAGAAAAATCCAAAGAAACAGGAGCATCTTTAAGAGTATGGCAAGAGGAGCTCGACCAGCTGCAGGAGAGCGCAAAAGGCTTTGCAACAATAGCAGAATGGCTGACACATATAGAACACTATGAGGAAAAGGTGGAGGAAGCAAAAAAGGAAAAGGCTGATGCCGTGCATATTATTACCATGCATGCCTCTAAGGGACTGGAGTGGCCCATTGTTATCCTGCCTGATGTGAATGAGGGGTATGTGCCGCATAAAAAAGCGGTGACTGATGCGGAAACGGAAGAGGAGAGAAGATTATTTTTTGTTGCCGTAACAAGGGCAAAGGAGAAGCTGTTTGTTTTCAGCGTAAAAGAAAAGGAGGCAGGAAATATCCTGCCATCCCGTTTTATTCAAGAGCTGCAAGGCTCTTGAGTTAGTCGTTTTCATGAAGCTTTGGTGTGATGAGCTCCTTTAATTCCAGACACTTATCCTTTAAACGAGTACTGATGCCTCTGGTAGTAACAACACCGGAGAGATACTGCATGGCAGTCAGATATTCGCCCTTTTCATATGCAAGATAAGAGAGAAGATAATCGAGTGTAGTTTCGTTCATGCCTGCAATCGGATAGTCTTCCTCCATTCTTGCCTTAGCAAGATGTTCATAAGCGTTCATTGCCTGATTGTGAGCCTCTGCAAGATAGGCTTCCTTTTTCTCTTCGTAGCCCGGCTCGTCCTCAGACATTTCATCAACAAGGTCCTGATATAACCAGCTGATTTTCAGGCAAAGGTTTCCGATTTCGCCTTCCTTTCCCATCTTGGAGACGGTGCAAAGAAGTGCCATTTTCATTCGGCTGATAGCCGTTTCTACGGAATAGGTATCGCAGGGAACATCTTCGTGAGATTTGAAATTCGCCTGAATTTTTTCACGAAGTAACTTTCGTTGTGTCTGTGTGGTGTTAGGAAAGTCTTTAATCAAAGCAGTATAACCACAGTAGTTACAGGAAGCAACCTCATACTTGGTCACATTGATATTGCTATGTGAAGGACGTAGGTCGGGTCCGGTTCCAACGAACTTTGCAACATTTGTTTTTACAGATTTTACTTTAATCTTTTTGTCACATACGGGACAAGTATAAGTCTTGTCCAAGAGCAGAGTTTTTTCATTCTCGTCCATTTTTCATAACCTCCCTATATTTGGGTAAAGGGAAAACGATTATTCCTCGTCATCCTTTACAACTTCGTCGAATTCAACGTTATCGAGATACTCGTCGAAAGCATCAGCAACATTTTCATATTCTTCGTCATCGTCAATATATTCAAGCTGCGGTTCGGAATTCGGATCGGATTCGTCCTCAAAATAGCGATAGAACCAAACCTCACCATCATCATTGTTGCCACCCTCGTCTAAAGGAAGAAGAACAATATAATCCTTCTTGTCAACAGTTAATATGGTAATGATTGCACAGGTGACTTTTCCACCATCATCAAGCTCTAATTCAACTGTCATTTCTTCATCGTCATACCCATTTGTCTTATTATTTGCCATTTTCTTATTCCTTTCATAAATATTCTTGTGCTGAAAATGTTATAAAAGGACAATTTGTCCTATACTATATATTTTACCGAAGCAAAAGGAAATAGGCAAGACAAAATAAACTGAAATGTCAGAAAAATTATATAAACTGAAAAAATGGCAGTAGAAGAATATAATTAATAACTATGATTTAACGCATATTTGTGTTATAGTTAACCTAGTATAATGCAAAATAGCAGGTGAGGAATTTCATGGCAGAATTCAGAATAAGAAAGGGACAGCCGTATCCGCTTGGGGCAACGCCTAAGAGTAGTGGAGTGAATTTCTCTATGGTGAACAGCTCCGAGGAGAAATGCGGATTAATTTTATATCATAAAAAATCGGGAGAGGCTTTGAAGCTTTCCTTTGAAAGAAAACATCGAATCGGCAATATTTCATGCTTTTTTATCGAAGCGCTTCCCATCGAGGAATACGAATACAACTTTTTCATCGGTGATAAGGAGCATGTAGACCCGTATGCTAAGTGTATTCTTGGTAACGAGGTCTGGAAAAAGGGACAGAAGAAGCCGCTTTCCATGCGGGGAGGCTTCTATCAGCCGCAGTTTGACTGGCAGAAAACAAGTCCGCTCCATATTCCGTATCATGAAAGCATCATTTACTGCCTTCATGTAAGAAGCTTCACCATGCATGCCTCCTCTAAGGTGAAAGGTAAGGGAACCTTTGAGGGACTGGTAGAGAAGCTGCCTTATCTGAAGGAGCTGGGAATCACAGCGATAGAGCTGATGCCTGCCTATGAGTTTGAGGAATGCGAGAAAGATGTTGACCGTACGACAATGGAGTATCAGGTAAAGCATTATGATGAGCCGCTTCCGGCGGATGATGCCAAGACACAGACGAAAATCAATTACTGGGGCTATAAGGAAGCAAACTATTTTGCACCGAAGGCATCCTTTGCGGCAAGTGACAATCCGAGTCAGTCCTTTAAGACAATGGTGCGCGAGTTTCACAAAAACGGAATCGAAGTAATCATGCAGTTTTACTTTCCCGACCATGTCAAGCAGGCGTATATATTGGAAATTCTCAAGCACTGGGTGTTGGAATACCGCATCGATGGCATTCATCTGAAGGGTAATGGGATTCCGGTGACTCTGCTTGCAACAGAGCCTCTTTTTGCCAATACGAAGCTTATGTGCGAGGAGTTTACGCTTTCGGAAATCTATCCGGAGCAGGAGTCCCCAAGCTATAAGAATCTCGGATATTACAGGGACGAATTCATGTATGATATGCGTAAGTTCCTCAAGGGCGATGCGGACATGCTCAAGGGCTTCCTCTATCATATGAAGAACCATAACCCGAAGTGCGGCGTTGTGAACTTTATTACAAATTATTACGGTTTTACGCTACAGGACCTTGTTTCCTATGACAGAAAGCATAATGAGGCAAACGGTGAGCGTAATCAGGACGGAACCGATTATAATTACAGTTGGAACTGCGGAATAGAAGGTCCGACAAGAAAAACGGCCGTGCTGAAGCTGCGGAAAAAGCAGATGAAGAATGCCATTTGTTTTCTGCTGACAGCACAGGGCACACCGCTGCTTCTTGCCGGTGATGAGTTCGGAAACAGCCAGAACGGTAATAATAACTGCTATTGCCTCGACAATGATACAAGCTGGCTTGACTGGCGTCTGGTGAAGAAAAATGAAGAGTATTTCGAGTTTGTTAAGGCGATGATACAGTTTAGAAAACAGCATCCGATGCTTCACAGACCCGAGGAGCTTACCATGACAGACAGGTTCGGCTTTGGCTGTCCCGATTTGTCTTATCACGGAGAGGAAGCATGGAAGGTTGACTTGAGTAACTACAACAGACATATTGCCATGATGTATTGCGGCCGTTATGCAAGAATTGACCACAGGACAGAGGACGATATGATTTATCTTGCCTATAATATGCACTGGGAGTCGCATCGGTTTGCACTGCCTTCCCTACCGGGCGGGTATGCATGGGAGATTGTTGTTGATACCGATTCCCCGGCAGGCGAGAGCGGTATAGTGAATAAGGTAGAAGTAAAGCCAAGAAGTGTTAAGATACTGCTTGGCAGGAAGATAAAAAAAGGAACGGCAGGTAAAAAATAGTGCATATATGGAAACACTTTAAGACAATTACACATCATAAGGTGCTTGTTTTAAAAGGATGCTTTTATGTAGGTTTATACTGGCAGGGACTGGTTCATGATTTGTCAAAATATATGCCAAGTGAATTTTTAGTGGGAGCCAGATATTTTCAGGGAACGCAAAGCCCGAACAATGCGGAACGGGCGGACATCGGTTATTCCTCCGCATGGCTGCACCACAAGGGAAGAAACAAGCATCATTACGAATATTGGATGGATTACAGCGCACACGACGGCAGGGGAATTATCCCTGTAAGAATGCCGGACAGATATCTGGTTGAAATGTTTATTGACCGTGTGGCTGCCTCCAAAAACTACAATTTGGAAGATTACAAGGATGACATGCCCTTGAAATATTATGAGCATGGAAACGCATGCGATTATCTGCATGAGGATACCAGAAGAATGCTGGAATTTCTGCTTCATATGCTTGCGGAGGAGGGCGAAGAAAAGACCTTTCGCTATGTCCGTGATGAAATAGTAAGAGGCGGAAAAAGAAAGACGGTGAAGCAGTAACCAAATACATCCGGTTTCATATCTTATTTATATACTATATAAATAAGAGGAGTTGAGAATATGTGGGATTTTTGGATTTTACTGTTCCTTCTGTTCAACTGTAATCATGACTGTCATAATCATTGGAGAAATGACAGAAGCAGTGACTGTGGCTGCAACAGTGATTGGAGAAATGACAGAGACAGAGACTGTGACTGCGACCGTGACAGAAGAAGCGACCGCAGCTGGGAAAGAAACAGTTCCTGCGGCTGTGAGGAAGAGTTCGTTCAGAACAGATCCTTTAGCGGTTTTTCCAACCAGAACACCTGTGGTTGCGAGAATAAGAATGAATAAGGTACAAAGGTTGAGGAAGCGCCAAAAGGGCGTTTCCTTGACTTTATCGGAATAGAATGATATAGTTTACCTATTGACTTAGTAGGGATTAAAAATACAAAGGAGAACAGACATGAAAATCATAGACTTACTGAAAGAAGACGGTGTACATATTTCCTGTGAGGTCTTTCCGCCAAAGCAGGGATATCAGTTAGAGAAGGTAAAGGCAGTAGCAACGGAAATTGCAAAGATTAAGCCTACCTTTATGAGTGTTACCTACGGTGCGACCGGAGGGACAAGCGATTATACGGTTGATATTGTCGATGAGATTCAGAATCGAAACGGAGTACCGGCACTGGCACACTTAACCTGTGCTTCCTCTACCAAGGAGAAGGTGCGAGAGGTGGTAGAGCAGCTAAAAGAGAGAAACATTGAAAATATCCTGACACTTCGAGGCGATATCCCTGAGCACGCAGACTTTCCGCTCCCGAATCAGTACAAGCATGCGTATGAGCTGATTGCGGAGGTAAAGAGCATGGGCGATTTCTGTATCGCAGGTGCCTGCTATCCCGAGGGACATCCGGAGTCTGCAACCATGGACGAGGATATTACACATCTCAAGGAAAAGGTTGATGCAGGCTGTGATTTCCTGACAACACAGCTGTTTTTTGATAATGGAATCTATTATAACTTTATGTACAAGCTCTTAAAGAAGAATATCAACGTACCGGTGCTTGCAGGTATTATGCCGATTACCAATGCGTCACAGATTAAGAAGTCAGCTTCCCTTTCCGGGAATATGGTTCCGCCACGTTTCAAGGCGATTGTAGACCGTTTTGCAGACAATCCGGCAGCCATGAAGCAGGCAGGAATCGCTTATGCAACGGAGCAGATTATTGACCTGATTGCAAACGGCGTCAATAACATACATATTTATACCATGAACAAGCCGGACGTGGCGGGTGCGATTTTAGACAATTTATCAGAGATATATGTGCGTAAATAAGTAAATAGTAAGAGGATGCTTGCGGAAGGGTAAGGCTGGTGATAAGCGCTTCCGCAATGGATGATAGCTGCTTGTGGTACAAGTCGGGAAAGGAGCCGCATGGAATTAAGGATAGAAGATGTAAACAGGCGGGAAATATACCGTTATCTCGGATATGGCGGCAAGGTTCCTGATGAAACGGTTCTGCAAATGACAGAAGAGGTTCTTCGGGAGCTAATTCGTGTCATTCAGCCGAAAAATCTGTATCAAAGCTATGCGTGCAGTGTGCAGGGAGACGAGATACGCTTGTGGAACGAAGTGCAGACAGATCCTGTGATTCTGCATAGCAGGAAGCTGGCGGAGAATCTTGCCCAATGTGGGAAGGTTGTCTTAATGGCGGCAACGCTTGGCATTGAGGCAGACAAGCTGCTACAGCGCTACGAGATTATGAATATGGCAAAGGCATCGGCAGCGCAGGCATGTGGGGCTGCCTGTATTGAGGCATATTGTAATCTGCTGCAGGAGGACATCAGAAGACGGGCTCAGGACGAGGAACTGTACCTCAGACCAAGATTCAGCCCGGGATACGGAGATTTTCCATTAGAGGCACAGAAAATCATTTTTGACTGTCTGCAATGCACAAAGCGTCTGGGACTTACCCTGACAGACAGCTTGCTCATGTATCCGACCAAGAGCGTCACGGCATTGATCGGACTAACGAAAAATAAACAGGGCTGCCATATCGCAAAGTGCAGTACCTGTGAGAACAGAGGATGTGAATTCAGATATGAAGATTAAAGAAAAGCTTGGAAAAGAAATCTTATTTTTTGACGGTGCAATGGGAACGGTATTGCAGTCACGCGGATTAAAAACAGGAGAGATTCCGGAAACCTGGAATATCCTGCAGCCTGAAAAAATCAAACAGGTTCACAAGGAGTATTTACTGGCAGGAGCCAATGTCATCAGTGCAAACACCTTTGGCGTGAACAGCTTCAAGTGCAGAAATATGGACTATACCGTGGATGAGCTGATTGCAGCCGGTATCGGACTCGTGAAAGAGGCGATTGACGAGGTAAGGGAGGAGCTGATTGCACAGGGGCAAAGCGAAAATGAACTCTCGGATATGTATACAGCACTTGATATAGGTTCTCTCGGAAAGCTGTTAAAGCCGCTCGGCGAGATTCCTTTTGAGGAAGCTTACGAGGTATTTAAGGAAATCGTAATTTCAGGTGATCAGGCAGGAGCCGATGTGATTTTAATTGAAACAGTAAGCGATTCGTATGAGATTAAGGCAGCAGTGCTTGCAGCAAAGGAAAACAGCAGTCTGCCGGTTGTTGTTACGATGATTTTTGATGAAAACGGAAAGCTGTTGACAGGCGGTGACGTTGCATCCGTGACAGCAATGCTGGAAGGACTTGGCGTTGACGCGATAGGCTTTAACTGCGGTCTTGGACCGGAGCAGATGCTGAAGCTCCTGCCTGAGCTGACCGCCTGCTGTTCCACTCCGATTGTCATTAATCCGAATGCAGGACTTCCGTCCGTTGTAAACGGAAAAACTGTTTTCAATGTAGAGCCGGAAGAATTTGCCGAAAAGGCAAAGGTGCTGGTAGAGCATGGCGCAAGTGCGGTCGGTGGCTGCTGCGGTACCACACCGGAACATATTGCGAAGTTGGCAGAGGCGTGCAAGGATATGAAGCTGCAACCGATTACTGATAAGAATCTGACAGTAGTTTCCTCCTATAATCATGCAGTGTACTTTACCCGAAAGCCACTGATTATCGGTGAAAGAATCAATCCGACCGGAAAGTCTAAGTTTAAACAGGCACTTCGTGACCACGATATGGAATATATTTACAAGGAAGGACTGACTCAGGAAGAGAAGGGCGCACATATTCTTGACGTCAATGTGGGACTTCCTGAAATTAATGAGCCACAGCTGATGGAAGAGGCAATAACAGGAATTCAGGCAATTATTGACCTTCCGCTTCAGATAGATACCTCTGACCCGATTGCCATGGAAAGAGCATTACGTTGCTACAACGGAAAGCCGATGCTGAACTCCGTAAACGGTAAGAAGGAGTCCATGGAGACAGTATTCCCGCTTGCGAAGAAGTATGGTGCGGTTGTAGTCGGCTTGTGCCTGGATGAAGGCGGTATTCCGGAAACCGTGGAGGGACGACTTGCCATTGCGGAAAAAATCATAAAAACAGCAGAAAGCTACGGAATCCCTAAGAAGAATCTTGTCATTGATGCTCTTGTTATGACGATTAGTACGGGCAAGGACAATGCGCTCATTACCTTAGAGGCGCTTAGGAGAATACGTCATGAGCTTGGTGTGCATACCGTTCTTGGCGTATCCAATATTTCCTTTGGCCTTCCGGAAAGAAATAAGGTAACAACGACCTTCTTTACCATGGCAATGCAGAATGGCTTAAGTGCCGGTATTGTAAATCCGTCAAGTGAGCAGCTTATGTCTGCGTACTATAGCTTTAACGCACTGATTGGTGAAGACGATCAGTGCAGGGAATATATTGAAAAGTGCGGAAATACCACGGAACAGCCGGTTGCTGCGACAGCTGCTAAGAGCAGCGAACTGACTCTGGACGAAGCAATTATCAAGGGCTTGACAGAGAGCGCATATCAGGCAACCATAAAGCTCTTAGAAGAGGGCAATGACTCCTTAACCATTATCAATGATAAGCTGATTCCAGCTCTTGATGTTGTCGGTAAGGGCTTCGAGGATAAGAAGATGTTCCTGCCACAGCTTTTAATGAGCGCAGATGCGGCAAAGGCTTCCTTCGAGGCAATTAAGAAAGTATTGTCACAGGAAGGTAAGAAGAGCGAGTCTAAGGGCAAGATTGTAATCGCAACCGTAAAGGGTGATATTCACGATATCGGTAAGAATATCGTGAAAACGCTTCTTGA
The DNA here is from genome assembly GCA_964387365.1 of uncultured Roseburia sp. GTDB lineage: Bacteria > Bacillota > Clostridia > Lachnospirales > Lachnospiraceae > COE1. The sequence goes on from CAYLWP010000092.1 coordinate 9,802, forward strand.
GAATTACGGCTTTGACATGATAGACCTTGGTAAGGATGTGGAGCCTGAACTGATTCTGAAAACAGTTCAGGAGAATAATATCCGTCTGCTTGGCTTAAGTGCACTGATGACAACCACCGTAGTCAATATGGAAGCCACAATCAAGCTTTTACGTAAAAATAACATAAACTGCCGCGTCATGGTTGGTGGCGCTGTATTAACACAGGAATACGCCGATATGATTGGCGCAGATTTTTATTCCAAGGATGCCATGGGTTCAGTCCGTTATGCGAATGAGCTGTATGAGGCAGGGGAAATTTAGTCGCAGTGAAAAACTCCGTTTAATAGCGGAGTTTTTTTAAATTGTTAGGGCAAGGCCCTGTATTTGGCATGAAGTTTTTCGTGTTCCGAAAAAT
>CAYLWP010000093.1:0-9994 GCA_964387365.1 uncultured Roseburia sp.
AAATGACGAAAAAAAGGAGCGTGAAAAATGATTTCTCATTTTTTCACAGCCCCTTAATTTTATCTTTTATATCCGATTAGAGAGCTACTCTCGTTTCTCTTACACAGTCCCAAAAATAATTACATTTCAGGAACAAATCTAATGGTATAACCGCCACCGTTTGCAACCTTTGCAGAAAGCTCTGTATCAGCTGTAACATTCTTTACAACTTCCATCTCAATGTCCTGTCGTTCTCCGGTTTTCTCTCTGTAAACAGTAGCAACATAGGTCTTGCCTGCATCCAAAAAGGCAGGCTTAAAACTGAAGGTTCTTTCATCCACACTGATACCTGCTGAATACCATACCTTTTCCGCTCTACGTGCTACATTCACCTGTACACCAACCTCAGCATCAATTACATATAAATCATCCCAGCTGTGAGGGAAGTTCTTATACAAATCAACAGAAGCAGGAATGCTTGCATATTCTTCCGGCTTGCTACCCATAGAGTGCATACCGTTCTCAATCAGAGTAGAAAGAGCAATCTGGAAGCCCATTGTTGTCTTGTTTATATCCCTTGAATACAGCTGTTCTGTAACATCAGCTGTACCAACTGCGGAACGAAGGAAAGGAATCAAAGTATACTGCTGAACAGTAATACCACCCTGCTCCTGTCCTCTGATTGCTTCACGAGCCAATGCATTAGGGAAAGTACGAAGCTCACCTGAAGGCGGGTTAGAACCATGTGCATTTACAAGTAATTTATACTTTGCAGCATCCTTATAAATATCATCATACAGCTGCATCATTTCCTGCGAATCATTAAAGAAGAAATCAACCTTAATACCGGCAATACCAACCTCTGACCACTCCTTGAAGCGGGCAAGTCTATCCTCTTCCTTAGCCACATCCGTCTTATTTACCCATGCAATGAGCTTAACTCCCTTTTTATCCGCATGTGCCTTAACATCAGCAAACCAGTCATTCATTCCCTCATAACGGATACCCGGTTTATCACTCTTTGGCTGCCACTGCTCATCAAGTATGTAATACTTCCAGCCCATATCAGCAGCAAGGTCAATAAACTGCTTATGTACTTCCGGCTCATCCTGTCTGCCGTAAAAGCTAATCCATGACCATGCAGTCATACCGGGCTCTACCCAGCTTGCAAAATCATAAGCAGGATCCGGTGCCGGACTTAAATTCTCAACCATTGTATTCTGTAAAATATCAGCAGGTGAACCGATAATAACGGTTCTCCAAGGAGAAGCAAAAGGTGCCTTGGTCACAACCGGTGTTTCCTGCACGATATCAAAGTTCATTCTCATCACGCCGTCTGCTTCCAATTTCAGCAAGGAACCTACGTAATTACCATGACGGTCTGCTTCCATAACCAACGCGGTCTTTCCGTTTGTTTCATAAAGCATAGGAAGAGAAGGAAGCACGCCCTCTTCTGCTTCACCAATTTTACCAAGGACATAATTACCTTCATACATAAAGTCCCTGTTATCACGTGGCATATACCAGAAACGTGAATTATTTGGTAATTTAAATGTAGTAATTTCAGCATTTGGTGCAATCGTCATATCCTGATTTTCAGCGGTTGTAACAAGGTATTTGAAAGCAATACCGTCATTATAGGAACGTGCAACCAAATCAAACTTTACATCATTTTTTGCGAAATGAATTGTCTTCTCATTACAGTGATTTGTGTAAACCTTTCTTTTTCCGCTGAGCATAGGATAGGTTTCATTGATTTCCTGATCCTCTTCAGATACATAGGTAAGACCCTTTGTAAAGTCCCCTACGCTTGTAGCAAGACCCATTTCAGACTCTTCAACAACCAGTACTCCATTCTGTGTAACAGAGTAATTCAAAGCTCCCTCTTCAGACAAGCTAATGTTTATTTCCGTATTTCCATTCGGTGAAGTTATTTTGTATTTGCTATTCTGTGCCATAATATCCTCCAAATTATGTTTTTATTATAATAGTATTTTGCAGATGGTTGTAGGTTATTATTATCCTCCTTTCCTTATATTTCCCATTCAAAGATATCAGATAACCACTCTGCTGCTAATTCCAACCAATGCCTGTTATGGGCATTAAAACTATTCACTTCTTTACTACAGGCAGAAGCACCATGCCCTCCTTTCGGAAAGAAGTGAGCTTCATATTTTACTTTATTTTTTTGCAATTCCTGTACCAGCATCAGGGAATTTTCCACAGGTACGGCAGTATCATCCACTGCATGCCATACAAAGGTAGGTGAAACCTCGGGAGTAATATATTTTTCCAACGAATATCTCCCGGCCGCTTCACAATCCTCATTGCAGCCTGTAAGGGCTTCAAAAGAACCTCTGTGTGCATATTCACCGGAAGTAATGACAGGATAAGCCAGCACCTGTGCATTAGGTCTTATCTGCTCTGTGGTTAAGCCTGCTTTTTCACACAGCTCCCTGCGTCCGGAAAGAATCCCTAAACACCCCGCCAAATGTCCGCCGGCAGAAAAACCACAAACTGCAATTTTATCCGGAATCACATTCCATTCTTTTGCGTTTGTTCTGATTATATGCATAGCCCTGGCAGCATCCACAAAAGGCCGGTCATTCTTTGCATATTCTCCTGTTGAATAGCTTAACGAAAAAACCTGATATCCCTTTTGCAAAAAATACACCACAATAGGTTCGTTTTCCCGCTCTGACACCCAGCCGTAGCCTCCGCCCGGTATAACCAAAATTGCAGGACGATTCGCATATTCCGGCATCTCACCAGTTGCCTCTCTAAGATACCCTGTTAACTTTGCGTTTGTTTCATCATTTAATATTTTTTCTACCCTTATCATCTTACCCTCCCAACAAGTTCATATCATTATAACATATCATTAAGCATTTTGATATAACATTTTAAAAAAAATTATTGTAACTGTCCTTTTAAATATTTTAAAAATTGTGCATTCCTAAATACACAGTCTGGAATATACTAGAGAAAAAGCACAAAAGAGGTGACCCCTATGAAACAAAAAAATAATAAGGCATACAAACTGACACTGACCGGTCTTATGGCGGCATTATCCTATGTTGTATTTACGTTTTTGCAGATTAAGATTACACTTTCGGGTGGTGATGCAACCAGTATTCACCTCGGGAATGCAGTCTGTGTACTGGCTGCACTGCTTCTTGGCGGTGTTTATGGCGGCCTTGGCGGTGCAATCGGCATGACAATCGGCGATATATTCGACCCCGTGTATATTGTCTCTGCACCAAAAACATTTTTCTTAAAGTTCTGCATTGGACTTATTACAGGTCTGATTGCTCATAGGCTTGGAAAGATATCTACTTCAAACGACACGAAGCATGTATTCAAATGGACTGTTCTCGCCGCTGTCGGAGGACTTCTGTTTAATGTCATCTTCGATCCGCTTGTCGGATACTATTATAAACTCCTTATTCTCGGAAAGCCTGCCGCAGAGCTGACACTTGCATGGAATATCGCTTCAACCTCCATCAACGCCGTTACTTCAACGGTTGTATCTGTTATCGTGTATATAGCTCTCAGGCCCGCACTTCGCAAAGCAGATTTGCTTCCGGTAATCGGAAAATAATATAGTTCCACGCAAAAAAGGTTTCGGAATATTCCGAAACCTTTTTTATGTGGAACTATTATTTTTTAATTACTTCAATCTTATCTAAGTTAGGAGCCCACTCATCTACTGCGCCATTATCAAGCTTGATGGTATTGCTTCCTGCGTTGAGCTTAACCTCAACCACCTTTCTGACAATCTTGTTCCAGTTGTCGCCGGAGCAGGTAAGCTCCTTAGCGTCACCGTCATTTACTGTCAGATAGAAGCTACGGTCACCCTTTAATAAATAGTAAATCTCTAAGTTGTAGGTTCCTGCAGTTGAAACATTTACAGTAAAGGTAACCTTACCGTTAGTCTTGCCGTCTCCGCCGATATTTCCTACAATCTTGTCACCGGATGCAATATCCTTATCTACTACCTCGGCACCACCTGCAATTGCAGCATTCTCTGCTTCGTAAGTAGTCTGAACCTTTGTAAGCTCAATCTTGTCTAAGTTCGGAGCCCACTCATCTACCGCACCGTTGTCCAGTCTGATGCTGTTGCTTCCGCTGTTTAACTGTACCTGAATCGTCTTAGCCTTAATCGTATTCCAGTTGTCACCGGAGCACTTAACCTCAACAGAGTCTCCACCGTTTACCGTTGCATAGAAGCTACGGTCACCCTTTAACAGATAGAAAATCTTCAAATCATAGATTCCTGCACTGGAAACGTTTACATTAAAGGTAACCTTACCGTTAGTCTTACCGTCTCCGCCGATATTTCCTACAATCTTGTCGCCGGATGCGATATCCTTATCTACTATCTCTGCGCCGCCTGCAACCGTTGCAGCCTCTGCCTCGTAAGAGTTATTTGAAGAGCCTGAGCTGCTTGATGAGCCTGAATTAGTATACTTTACATTTGAAATGTATGAACCGTGATTAATAAAATCAGCATAGTTACTTGATGTAATCTTGGTACCTGCAATCGTAAGACCGGAAATAGTTACGTTCTTAACCCAAGAGTTAGCACCTTCTGAACCCTGAATAACAGCCGGATACTTGCTGTTGTAGGTTTCAAAAGAACAATCCTTAACTGTTACACCATCAACAACAGAGCCATTGTTTCCGCCACTGTTTCTTGTCCAGATAACAAATGGGCCTGCTCTGAACTGTCCGCCGCTTCCTGTATGTGTATTCAGCTTTTCTGTACGGATATCTTCAAAGGTAATATTATACCAGTCACCGTTACCTGTATCATGTGCTACGGTAAATCCTCTGTAACCCTGAACTACGTCAATATTTCTGAATGTGATATTCTGAGTCTTACCTCTTGCCTGCATACCAACCTTACAGCCGGCACCACCGTGAGCAAATGCTACACCGTTCTCAATGAGATAATTCTTCATCTCGCTATTCTGATGCATTGCCTTTGGACAGAATACGTCATCACCGCAAACACCAAGACACTCTGTGATATAAACATCCTGACAGGATACAAAATCATATCCGTCCGTATGAATAAACTTATAATCTGCTAATAACTTTACATTCTTGATTGTGATATTCTTAGAATTCTGAACACTAAATGTCCATCCTGCTGAATCCTTTACCGTAACACCGTCCATAAAGAATCCGCTTGCACCGTTACCATCAACGATACCCTTTCTAAAGTCATCCCAACCATCCTTGGAATTATTGCCGTTAGAGGTTGCATCTACCAGCTCAATAGAGTTTCCGTCGATAACACCACGTCCAACGATACCAAAGTTCTTAGACTTCTTGATATCGATGTCACGTCTGCCCTGTCTTCCGTTTTCACCGGAATCATTCCATGTATAGTCATTTCTGTTACCGCTGCCTCTTAAGAATGCGCCCTCATCAAGGTAAAGTGTAACATTGTCCTTACCATCGATATAAACAATCTTATATACTCCCTTAGGAACATATACAGTACCGCCGCCTGCCTTGCTCACATCATCAATAGCCTTCTGGATAATATCGGATGCATACTTTTTACCGGTATTATCTGCATTGTAAGGAGCCTTGGTAACATCAACAACACGATTTACCTCAAGATACTTGCTGTAATTTTCCTTCGGATCACAAGCGATAACCATCATCTTTTCCTTGTTGCTTACGGTAGCCTTTAAGATGATATATCTGGAGCCAGCCTGCTTCAGACTGAACTTTAAGGTGTCTCCTGACTTGCTTGCCTTCATTCCATAGCTGTGCGGACTTAAATTATAACTGCTGATTGTTCCGCCTAATGATTTAATCTCAAAAGATGCAGTTCCTTCGTATGCAAGATGTGCATATGCGAACTCTCCGCCTCTTCCTTCAAAATAGGTAACTACATCAACACTTTTTCCATCAACTTTTAATGAAAAGTCATCACTGGTTGTCTCATATGCAGCCTTGTCATATGCGTTAAAATAGCTGGCTGCCTCAACATCGATGCTTGCACCTGTTAAAACAGTTGCAGCTACCACAAATGCTGTTGTCACTACTTTCGCCAATAAACCTTTAAAACCCTTCATAGAACCTCCGTAATAAAAACTTTATAGGTCACTTTGTAATCTATACTGCATATATTACCAATTTTTTCATATGAAAGCAACAGGCTTTTATACATTTTTCTTATTTTTGTAACATTTTTGTAATAGGTTTACAATAAAATCTTTGCATTTATTGTGTACTTTGGGCGTAATGTATACGTTCTTTGTGCATATTGTATATGCTTTTCACTTGAAATTGGTCTCGTATTTTGTAATCACCCAATCATGGTTAATCATTTCTATTGGTTTATTACAATATTTGCAAATACCGCCTTCTACCAGCGAAACTGTTGCTCCACATTGCGAACACCGAAATATCTGCGCATCACTTTCTGTATCAATGAGCGATGTCGTTTTCTTGGAAAATGTCAGTTTAATGTGCTCTTTTCTTGATTTAATCTTATTTTTCCTAAGCTCCAGCAATTGTAGATTCATTTCCAATCCAATATGATAGAGCCCCTTTTCCTCTTCGAGTTCGAAATTTTTTAACACATATGTTCCATTTTCACATAATGCAATTTTTTGATATTTTCTTAACACATCATCTACGGAACATAAACAAAATGCTTTAACATCTTCTTCCGATTCTGCAAAATGAAGGGCTTTAATCTTGTTATCTACTGAAGAAATGAAAGTTTCCACCGAAAACTTAGGCATATACTCGCGTATATCAAGCAACGTCAGCGTATTTCTTCCTGAGCCGTTTATATCATTGGTAACACCAAGATAAATATACTTAGCAAACGAAACAACAAATTTTGGTACAGTAATAAAGAAAATAATAGGAACAAAAAAGGTTATCACTAAACTGAATCCTGCCCTTTGCATACACTGCATCGCCTCATTTGAATTCCCACTTCTCGTGTCTGCGTGCTTGGACTTTGTCAGATAGAGGGAGGCTACCTTCTTTTTAAACGCTTCAATGTGAAACTTCGAACCACAATAATCACAGCCATCTAAAAAAGTATCCAATATGGATTCTCTTCCACAATTCGGACAAATATAATTACCATTGGGTGAACTCGCCCATGTAATATAGAATGTTGCAGTCACGTCCCGTTTATCTTTTCGGATTCTCCTGCCTTCTCTCATAAAATGTTTTTCCATATGGATTCTCTGCGACACCTTACAATGCAGATTTCTACCATCATGCCTGTATTCAAAATACGAGTTTGGTGCTTTATCCTTTTTATAATAACGTATCTGTTGCAACGCTTTATATGTAACTGCTAAGCCCAGTTTTTGCAATCGTTGGATTTCTAAATTAGTACTGTGCCACAACGTCTGCGTCATAGTCATTAACGCAGCCTCACTTGCCATACCGCCTTTCGTCATCCACTCCCGACGCTCTTTTTTATACTGTTCTACCAAATCCAACATTACAAAATTATAGCCTGTGCATTGCCAAGTTAACTGCCAATCATTCTTAATCATTTTTACAGAACCGACAATATCTTTTAACGGATTTCATTTTTTACGAATTCCCATCTTATTCTGACCTCCAACGTCATCTTTTACTTCTAATTTCTCCCACCAGCTCATGCACCGTCATACAAGGACACATCTCCGATGGTTTTGTTTTACCTTCTCTTTTACACTGTTCCAGCTTCTGTTGTGCTATCTGAATTGCCTTTTATTTTCTTTTTATTATTTTAAGAGTTACGAAAACCTTCAAATCTTTTCAGAACTTGAAGGTTGGATTCAAAACGGTTTGTTTTTTTATATGTGACTATTCCGGGCAGGCTCTGCCGTAACCAGTTCACTATACTTCATGACTACACCATACCAACTACTCAAAACCAGATAATTTGCACGGACAGTTACTATGTCCCCGACAGAAACCTTATTATAAAAATCATCGGACGGGAAAATACAAAATGTATAACACTGACCGCCGACCTCATCTGAAATTTCAATAGATGGCTTGTGATGAATATCCGGTCCGATTTTGGAAGCAATTCCTATCCTTTCAAAGCGTTTATCTTCGCATACTGTCAGTGTTGTCTTTTCATCCGACGAATGCTTTGGATAGAATTTAAGTTCTTCGTTTTTCATGTCAGTTTCCTCCCTATGAATATTTTACCACAGATTGTTTGTTTCGGAAATTACTTTCCTCTGAAATGGGCAGACGAAAACCTCCAAATCTTTTGAGGACTTGAAGGCTTTATACCGACCATTTTATTTTCTTATTCTTTTATCTTCCAGTAACCTTTTCTAGCAGAACCTAACTAACCATCAATATTTTTCAAGTTCCTTACCTATCCACAATACATTATCCAATGTATCAGCAAACGCTATACCCTCGCTATATGTATTTTCTTCCTTATACTTCTCCCATATACGCTTCAAAAACTGACTTTCCTGCATATCTTCGATTATCTCTTTATATTCTGTCAGTTCTTCCAAAGAGCCTCTTTTTGTTGCCGTTGCTAAAACCGCCTCTTTTAAAACGTTCCAACGGATTTCATCCTTCTTTATTTTTACCAATACAAACAAATCATAAAAATCTCTGGCTCTTGTGTTACCTATATTTCTTCTTATAACCGTTTCGTATTTTTCCGCAATAATTGTCTCCAAGGTGTATGCCTTTACCAGCACACTCTTATCCTCAAACATAAATTTATAGCCATAATCAATTTGTCTTGGAGTAATTTTATCTCCCGTTGTAATATCTATTTTCATCGGAATTTTCATTTTTCCATACATGGCACAAACAGATACACAGAAATTATTATATTCATCGTAGTTCTTTCAGCAATACCAATCATGGATGCAATCAGTAAACCGCCTTTTAATATAAAATTCTCTTTATATTTTGAAATAGATAAACGCTCCACAAGTCTTTCAATCATGAATATTTGCAAAACTTCTTGTGGCTTCAAATTCATTTTCTTCGCTATGTTTTTAACAGCACCTTTTATCTGTTCTGCACTTTTCATTGCAATACCTCCATGTATTTTTCTAATTCTTCTGTTATACGAAATGCCTTTCCATACTTCATCAATATTCGTATGTTCTTTTCCCGGCTCTTAAAATAAACGTTTAATGCATTACTGTAAAGCTGCATATCCACTTTTTTTCTATCTCTTATCAAGTCGCAAATAGTTCTCTCTCTGTCATATACATGAATCTTTGCACCTTGTGGCGATATAATTTCTACGATGCCAATATCATACAAATCTTTGGGCAAATAATGATATTTTACTTTCGTATCAATCTTTAGTCTGGATGTATTGTATCCTCGCGGCACTGTGCAACTTAGCACATTGGGTACTCTATCAGAAAGATTCCAAAAATATGCAGATGTTCCGTAAGAGAAAATTCCTTTCGGACATCTTTGCTGGAACTCATAATATTCATCTACGTCCTCCCTGCTAAGAGAATAAAGACCATGTCCTAATTTTTCAACTAGACCCCCCTCCAACATTTCTCGAATTTTCTCTTTTCTGATGCCGGCTTCTATAACCATTTGCGTCTTAAAAACATTATTATTTTTTCTTGCTATTTCTTCAATCTTTTCATAGTCTGTCATACCATTACCTCCCATTCGTACTTATTGACTTCAATTTTATCATCTTGAAGTCAATAAGTACATAGTCAATTATTAGTGTTCCCAAAATATTTTTGATTATCTGTAATAAGTTACTCTTTTTTACCCGACCTCTATTTTTCTCTTTAAAGACAGAAAAGCACTGAAGTTTTAACTATCTATAGTCCTTTTACTTCAATGCTTTTTTGATATTCTCTTATTCAAGATGTCCTATCTGTAACGTGCCGAATCAACACCTCTTACTTTTGTTTTTCCTTGGCAATTTGCAACATAACCACGCACTCATTTTGTGTATCGTTGTCCAAACTTAGTGTAAACTCTTTTTCTATAATCGGCAACTTAAATTCTATGG
>CAYLWP010000094.1:0-9989 GCA_964387365.1 uncultured Roseburia sp.
TTGTTTGTGATGCCCAAATTTATTCTCTATCCACTACCTCTTTGTTTCAAACTTACATTTCCCTACTATGTTTACCGCTATATCATCATCTAGTTCTGATAAATGACAACACAAAATAGCATTTAATACATCATTTCCCACATCGTATTGCTTTTCTTTCAGCCGGGCATTCTGATTCATCAAAGTATCAATATAACGCTTAGTATTATTTGCGCTTTCCTTTTGCGCCAGTTCTGCCAGACATATCAAATGATTATTCCAGTCATGTCGATTCTTCCGAGTTTCTTCTTCTCTTTGAAGCAAAGAGCTATAATACTCTTTCTGTGCTTCCTTTAATTGTTTTTCTGCCATTAACAATTGCTGTAGTCTCTGATTCATATTTTTTATATAGCTAATAAATAGAACTACTAATCCTACCGAAAGATAAGAACCTATATTAATTATGGTCAGAATAAATTGTAGTCTTTGATTCGTAACATATTTTGATGCAAGGTATAAGCCTGATGCTGTTAATAGTAAATTTATTACCATACACAGTACAAACACCCATATATACTCTATTCTTATTTTTATTTCAGAAATCCTTTTTTTCTTACTCCAGAAATATACTGCAAATAATATAAATAAAACCACAATACCCGTTATCAAAAACTGATATTCATCTGACAAATCAAGAAATCCTGCATCCCTTCCAATAAACGCAACCATTTTTTCAGTAATTCCTTCTATACAGGTTATTTCTATAAATAAGATTAAAATATGTACAAAGTCCTCTATCTTTTTTTGATATATCATCACATATGCTGTTGCCACAATCAATCCATACATAATAAGATGCTGTTCTTCCTCACTTGCGCTTTGTGCAAAACTAATAATACACAGATATATCAGAAATCCAACACATCCCGCCCATTTTCGTTTAACATCTCTTTTAAAAATGATTTTCTCTCCCAATATATATTTCATCACTTCCATAATGAATATAATACCCCAAACTATATTCTCCATATATACCTCTTTATCCTCTGTATTTTAAATCATATTCTATAAACGCCCGCTCAAATTCCTTTTTCCTTCGTCTTGAAACCGATATCTTTTTATCTTGTACATAAACAGTTCCATCACGATACCGCAATATTTTCCCCAGATTAATAATACACTGTCTGCTCACCCTGAAAAATAATTCCTTTGCAAGCTCCTTCTCTAACTCTGACAAAGAACACTCTTTTCTTAATACTCTGTCTGCATTCCTCACGGACACCACAAATTCAGAATAACCGTCATATGCTGTTATATACATAATATCTCTCTGAGGAATTCGGTATGCATTTCGTTTATCATACAACTCTATCGTCTCTAATCCTATCTGTCCATTAAAAACTGCTTGCAAAGCCTCTTCTATCTCTACCTCGTCAAAAGGTTTGGTCACAAAACGAAAAGCTCGAATGTGAAATGACTCCTTGAACCTATCAACTCTTCCTGTTGCCATGATTATCTTACAATCATTATTCATTTCACAGATTTTTCTTCCGGTTTCTATACCGTCTAATTCCGGCATGTCTATGTCCAGGAAAACTACATCCAATGTATTAATAGCTTCCAACAAAGCTTTTCCCGAGTCATAATTACTTATTCTGATACTCCAGTTATTATTATCTGCTATTTGCTCAATCTTCCTTTGTAAAGCTTCCATAACCAGCTTTTCATCATCACATATTCCTACTCTCAACATCTCTTTTTCCTATCTACTGCAATTTCATTTGTGTTTTCAGTATATAATCGGCATTCCATTATATACAAGTCGCTTATGCAAAGTGGGACAGGTAACTGTCCCACCTATTACATTCCTTATAAATACTTCCTCATCGCTGCCTCTACGACATGCCCGACAAGTACAGATGTAGTAACACTTCCTGCACCACCCGGTACCGGAGTGATTGCATCAACGATTTTCTCAGCTTCCTCGTAATTCACATCACCGCAAAGCTTGCCTTCTTCGTTCACATTGATTCCGACATCAATAACAATCTGGCCTTCTCTTAGGTATGAGCCGTCGATAACACCTGCCCTTCCTGCTGCCACGATGACGATATCTGCCTCCTTTACTACAGATGGCATATCCTTTGTCTTGGTATGACAGATGGTAACGGTTGCATTTTTCTGTACCAGCATCATCGCTGCCGGCTTACCTACTACAAGGCTTCTGCCTACCACAACTGCCTTCTTGCCTGTGCAGTCGATTCCGTAATGGTCAAGAATCTCCATACAGCCCTGTGGTGTACATGGTGGAAAGCCCTGCTTCTTACCTGCAAATACGCCGGCAAGGGAACCATCGGTAATACCATCCACGTCCTTTGCAAAGTCAAGCGCATTGATAATCTTTTCCTCATTCAGATGCTTTGGTAACGGACGGAATAACAATACTCCGTGAATCGCATCATTTTTATTCACCCGGTCAATCACTGCCAAAAGCTCTTCTTCTGTAACATCCTGCGGAAGAAGAAACTTCTCATATGCCACGCCAAGCGTCTCACATCTCTTGGTAGCTCCTCTTTCATAGGAAATATCGTCATCACGCTCACCCACACGGATAATTCCGAGTGTCGGGGTGATTCCCTTCTCCTGTAGCTTTGCTACATTACTCTTTATCTTCTCATTCATAGCGGCTGTAACTTCTTTGCCTAATAACTGCTTTGCCATTTTCATAACCTTGCCTTTCTCTCTTTCTGCTTTATCCTGTCCTGTATGCTAAACAATCCCACCGTCTGCCGCCGATGGGATTATATTCGCCTTATTTTAAGCGCTCATTCACATTGTTGAATATCATATCTGCTTTTTCGGAATATACACGAATCATCTCGTTTGCTTCTGTATTCAGCTCTTCTGCATACTCACGATTTGCCATTGATTTTGTATTAATAAATACGTTTAACGATGCGCCAAGCAGGGCGGCCTTACAAAATGCCACGCCAACGCCGGCATCGCTGATTGCAATCACACTTCCCTTTGCTGCAAATTCTTCGATAAGATCAATTGCTTCACAGCACTTTCTCATAATCTCCATCGGAACCAAGCAGGCATCCTTTAAAACAATTTCCATGACGCGTGCTTTTTCAGCCTTTTCTTCTTCCGTATCCTTCGGCATACCATATGCCTTGGATAATGGCTCAAATACTCTGGCATCCTCTTCAATTAACTGAAGAAAATCCTTCTGCAACGCATCTGCCTTCTCCTTCAGGGCTATGATATCTGCTTCTACATCTGCGTATTTTTTCTTGCCTACGGTAAGACTTCCTACCATATTGCCAAGCGCCGTTCCGATTGCGCCAACCAGCGCAGATGCACCACCGCCACCCGGAACCGGTGCCTTTGTAGATAAAATTTCAACAAAATCTTCACATGAATATGTTTTGAAACTCATAGGTATCCTCCAAACTGTGTATTGTCATTTATGTCTTCCTTATATTGTTTCATAATAAAAGATAAACGCTTCATCCGCAAGTACAAAATTCTGTCCTGACTCCATTCTGACATATTGCTTAGACGGAATCTGTCTGCCGTCTAAAAAAGTATGATTCAGAGAATTGTGGTCTACCAGATAAAAACGGTCCTTCTGTCTGATTACATCGGCATGATTTCTGCTTACCGCATCATTATCCACATAATAATCAACATAGCTTCTTTCCTTGCCAATCTTAAATACATCTCTGTTAATCATGATTTTCTCGCCGGTACTTTTTCTAACCAGATACGGGACTCTCATTACCTGCTGCAGACTGGTTGTTTCTTCGCTTTTGCGCACTTCCTCCATTTGATATCTGTCTCTGTTTGGAAATACTTCGGTCGGTCCGTTGTGGCATCCTGTGCTTCTGACCGCTAACGGCGGTATCACCTGCTGTTTCTTTTCAGGAACTCTCGCCTCTTTTTTTCTTAAAATCTCAACGACACCCTCCAAAATCGGAACAATATCCTCTTCCTTAAAGTCCTGTCCCATCATATCGCCTGTCCGGCTATACAGCTTTTCCATTTCTCCCGCAAGCTCGGCTGAGGTTTTTCCATCCTTCTGTAAATAATCCTCCAGGCCTAACATGAAGTTTATCATACTCCTTAAAAACTCCATATTCCTTCTGTCTGCACTTTTTCTTCCTTCCATCTTAATTACCATACCTTTCCTTAATCATGATGTTACCGATTCACATAACAGACCATGCCTGAAATGCAAAAAAGGTATATTTCCCAAATAATGTCATAATTGCATGATACTACGCTTTTTACAACAATTCTATGGTACTTTATACCTAATTTTAATATATTTTTTAAACAATTTTAATAAAAGATATGGCCACCGATGGAAATACCCGTCAATCCGGGGATTGGTGTTCTGAAATACAGGCATTGTCCGACATTGGTAATACCTGCCATTGCCTCATCTGCCGCCTGATAACATTTTGCCGTTGCCTTGTTATTTGTAAGAGCGTATGCCAGCCTTCCGTTACCTACCGGCGAAAACTGTTTTCTCTGATAAATAACGCCAACCATAGTGTCCGGATAACGTGAGCTTAACATACGGTTAATTACAACTGCGCCAACCGCAACCTGTCCCTCATAAGGCTCTCCGCCTGCTTCACAGTAAATCAGATTGGCAAGCAGATACCTGTCGCTCTCTGCAAAGGTAACTTCAGAAATATCTCTCCACGCAGACTGCGCTGCAAGTCTTGAAAGTGCAAGCTCCTCCTCGTACTGCTTCTGAAGTGCTGCAATATCGCTCTCCTGCTCGGAAATCATTGTGTCCAGGGCATCAATGGTAGCTTCTGCATCCTCAATCTGGTCCGCATAATCTGCTACGCTGTTTGCCGTCTGCTGTACAAGGGCAGAAACTTTTTTCTGTTCCTCTGCTGCCTGTGTCTGCAGTCCGTTCAAATCCGCAAGCTCCACATTAAGCTGCGCTTCTACTTCCTCAACATACTCTCTTGTTTCCCGGAACTGTATCAGCATTTCCCTGTCATAGCGGGTCAGCTCTTCGATATAATCGCCCTTATTCAGCAAATCGCCAAAGCCTGTTGCCGATAACAGCATATCGAGATAAGTCTGTGTGCCTCTTTCGTACATAAACTGAATACGCAGCTTCATGGACTCATACTGATTCTCTTCGGTCGTAATCGCTTCCGCCAGTGCTTCCCTGGTTGCTGTGATTTCCTGTTGTTTGATATCAATCTGGTTCTCAATATTCGCAAGATTGTTGCTGACCGCCTCTAAGTCATCATTTAATGCGCCGAGCTTGCCAAGAAGAGAGTTCTGCGTAATCTGCAATGACTCTCTCTTTTCCTCCGTATTATTTCTGGCATCCTCTGTTTTTTGCTTCTCTTCCTTTGCCTTTTGCAGCTTTTCCAAGGTAGTTTCCGCATGCACCGGTACCGATACATTCCCCGAAACCATAATCACCACTGTCAGCAGGATTAATAGTGCTCTTCGATGCTTACGCGTCGATTTCATACGTCCCCTCCACATTCATTTGCATTAAAACAATGTACTAGCCTTCGATTAAGTCAATTCTTCTCTGATGACGCTCTTCCCCTGAAAACTCTGTTCCTAAAAATGTTTCTACGATATCCAGCGCAAGATTTTCTCCGACAATTCCTGCACCCATTGCCAATACATTGGCATCGTTATGCAGTCTTGTCATTTTTGCTGATAAGGTATCGCTGCAAAGAGCACAGCGTACACCCTTTACCTTATTGGCAGTAATAGAGATTCCGATACCTGTGGTACAGATTACAATTCCCTTCTCGCACTCTCCGCTTGCAACTGCCTCCGCTGCTGCTCTTCCGAATACCGGATAATCCACAGAATCCTTGCTATAACATCCACAGTCCTTTACTTCAAGGTTCTTTGCCTTTAAAAAGGCAACTACCTTCTCCTTTAACTCATATCCGCCGTGGTCACATCCGATTGCTATCATTTTTTCATCCTCCTAAAAATAAATCCAATTTTATTACTTTATGGCCTGCTGCCTTTAACAGCCGGTTCATAATAGCTTGTCTCATACCGGTTCCCGCAAAGGACTCGGCATACATATATGCCACTTCCTCATCATCAAATTCTCTCAGGAAGGTATATAACTGTCTTGCAATGGCCGTTTCATCCTCACGGCTTCCTGCAATCTTCACGCTGTCTGCTTCGTATCTGCCCGTCATCTCACTGGTTCCGATGACTCCGGTCTTTTCACCAAGCATTTTATGCATTTTCGTCTGTTCATTAATATAGGTAACAACTGCCTCCGGGTCGCCCTCTACGAGTACCAGCTCACCCTTCGGTGCATAATGTCTGTACTTCATGCCCGGCGCCTTGGGAGCCTGCTTGGAATCCGCCTCCAAAATCGTCGGGTCGGTCTCAACCTGTCCCAAAACCCGGTCCAGCATCTCTTCCGTAATAAAGCCCGGACGCAAAATCATCGGCTTTGCACCCGTCAGATCAACAATTGTTGATTCCAGTCCGATGTCAACACCGTCGCCATCAATAATCATATCTATTCTGCCGTCCATATCCTGAACAACATACTTTGCCTTAGTCGGACTTGGTCTTCCCGATATATTCGCACTCGGTGCTGCCACAAATCCTCCTGCCTCCCTGATAAATGCCAATGCAACAGGATGGCTTGGCATTCTGACTGCTACCGTTTCCAAGCCCCCCGTTGTCTGAAGCGGTACAACGTCAGACTTCTGAAGAATCATGGTTAACGGTCCCGGCCAAAAGGCATCTGCCAGCTTATAGGCACTCTCCGGTATTTTCCTTGTAATCTTTTCCAAATCCTCTATCTGTGCGATATGCACTATGAGCGGATTGTCAGACGGACGTCCCTTAGCCGAATAAATCTTCATCGAAGAATCCGGATTCAGTGCATCTCCTCCCAGACCGTATACCGTCTCCGTCGGAAATGCCACAAGTCCTCCCTGCCTGATAATCGCTCCCGCCTCCTGCAAAGCTGCCCTTGCGCTGTCGGCCTGTATATTATCCTGCAATTCCTTTGCATCCACACGAATTACCTTTGTTTTCATGGATTATTCTAACTCCGTTTCTGTATGATAAAACCCATACTTAAGTTCATTCTATCACAAACCTGCGTAATTAGAAAGTATGTAATTGTTACAGTTCCCTACAGTTCAAATATCGAAGAATCCCCATATGAATAGCCCATGCCGCTTTTTCCTGATAGTCCGAGTCCGTTAACAGATCCGCCTCTGCGCTATTTGACAAAAAACCACATTCCACTATCACAATCGGCACGGATGTTTTTTTCAGGAGATAATAGGAGTCATTTGCCTTGGCCGCCCGTTCCTTTTGCGGCTTTAATTCTTCTATCATTGTCCGCTGCATCAGTTGAGCAACTTCATTCCCTTCCGTACTGTTTTCATAATAAAACACCTGCATTCCGCTCACCGATTCCTCCGGATAGCTGTTTTGATGGATACTGACTGCAAGATCTGCATCCGCCCCTTCTATGATTTCCAGACGCTTCTTCATATCTGCAACCTTTTTGTTGGAATCGCTTTCCTTATATAACCCGTCATCCGTTTCCCTTGTCATGACCACCCGGATATCCTGTTGCTCGAGATATGCCTTTACCTTTAAGGCAATCTCAAGATTAATATCCTTTTCCAGTGCACCATTGATTCCGACCTTTCCGGGGTCAATCCCTCCGTGCCCCGCATCAAGGACAACGGTCCTTCCTTTTTCCTGCTGTTCCTGTTCATTCCATACCTTTACCAGCTCTGCCGATTCCTTTGCTACGAGCAGCATGGAGAGAATCAGCAGAAAAGACATAATCATACCCATGATTTTACTTTGTTTTTCAGTCATATCAAATTCCGATTTTCATTTATTGTTATCATGTATATGACCGGGACAAGTAAAAAAATACCCCCGCATTATGATAAATGCAAGGGTATTCCCTTAATTCAATGTTCCGTTTGTATACTGCTCCATGACATCCCATACCGCAGTATCTTCGATACCAAGCTTCCATGCCGCAACACCTGCAATCTGCTGCGCATTCATAACCTGAAGCTTTACCTTGATGGAATCTACATCCTCAAGCCAACACTGTACGATCTTTCCATCCTTCTGATACTCTACATAGTTCTGGCAGTATTCCTCAAGCCAGATTGGCTCAACTCCCGAGTTCTTAACCCAAGTATTCTGATTCGCCATGGTAAGCGTTGATGAAGTTGGTTCCACCTCTCCGCTCTCCCATACTCTTGTATAAAAAGGAACAGCGTTAATAATCTTCTCCGCCGGAACGCTTTCCTTCGTCTTCACAATACCGTTTTCTACATAATTAATGGAAGCATTCGGACCGGCCTCTCCACAGCCGGCATAATATTCGTCATAGCCCATGATAACGACATAATCAACAACGAGTCCCTGCTCCTTGCGGTTATAGTGCGCTGTATATTCCGTTGGTACATAGTTATCAACCGAAAGAACAACTCCTCGCTTTCTGGTCTCAATCGAAAGTTCTCTTAAAAACTGTACAAAATGCGTACCCGCATCATTACGAACCTGCTCAAAGTCAATATTGATACCGTCAAGTCCATAGGTATCCACCTGCTGCATCAGGCCTGTAATTAACCTGCTGCGATTCTCGCCGGAGGACAGGATATCATAGAAACTGATATCTACACCGTATAAATCCTTGCTGTCTACATCCGTAATCAATGCCCACACATCTACTCCCAAGGCATGTGCCTGCTCAACATAAGCAGTCGATGCAATGCTTGTAAAATTACCTGCATTATCGCTTAAGCGGAACCATGTCGGACAGAGGACATTGACCCCCTTTGTGTTTTTCAGCACCGAAGAAACACTTCCCACCGCATTTGCATCAAATACCTGATGGAAAACCATGTTAATCATGCCTTCCTTGCGTACGCTGTTATAGGTCACTTCCATCGCATCCGTTACAGGAAGCTGCTCCACGCTTGTCTTTTTCGTTAAAAATTTATTCTCAACATAACCAATGTAAGCATCCGCTGACTTTACCTTGCTCCAGTTCTCAAGCTCCTCCAGAACAGTCACCTTGTCTCCTGCTTCCACATCAGTCAGAATCTCGCTCTTTACACCGCCGCGCAGACGAATGCTTGTATTCTTGGTAATCTCTGCTTCAGTTACCGTATTCCACTGTGTATATACCTGCATATGAAGCGGTGAATCATACAGGCTGTAACTAAAGTTCGCGTAACGCTTCACATAATCAGCCGCAATATAAAGCGTTTCTCCCTCGTAAACAGCCGCCTTATAATCAATGGAATTACCGGTATCGGAAACATACACAATATTACTGCCTTCACCGATTTCTATGGAAATCACATCCGTTGCCGTTGTAAAAAGAAGCACCTTCTCCACCGGATTTACATAGAAACGGTCTGTGAAATACTTCTCTACCGTAGCATGGTCAAAATAGCATACACCATCTATCAGCTTTGCCTTTTCTTCTATCACTTCGTCCTGCAAAACAATGGCAATCTCATCTTCTGCCGTTATATCAAAATAACTGTTTAAGTCTGCTCTTTCCTTCGAATATGAGTACTTTTCTAATATCTTGCTCCCAAATGCAATCGCAATAATCAAAAAAATGAGAACGACTGCCAGAAGCACCGGAATAATTTTCTTTTTCATGCGGTATCCTCCTAATCGTTCTCATTATAGCAAACTATTGATTCATCGTCATTACCAAATTGTTGTTATTTGAAATTTTATCCTCTTCCCGTTTCACAGAAACCCGAAAATGGTTCCTTCCCATAGAGACTGCATATGATATAAGTATCCATATATTTATCTATGTATAGAGGGGCTTTTATTTAGACAAAATATATCCGGTTTACCATAATAGCTCTATTATAATAAGGAAGAAATTGGAAATCCGACAATCCGATAGCCTTTACCATGCCTATTTCCAGAAAAAAGACCAAAAGAATTTGTGATATATAAAT
>CAYLWP010000095.1:0-9974 GCA_964387365.1 uncultured Roseburia sp.
CATAATAGCTTTCAATAACTCCTCATTAGGTAATCTGTGCAAGAGAAAAGCTTTCCATTTCCTCTTTTGCACATTTAAAGCATTCCATAAGTCGTGGAGAAAAAACTCCACATTCTCCATTTAATATCATTTGGAAGGCTTCGTCAAGAGAATATGCATCCTTATACACACGTTTACTGATTAAGGCATCATAAACGTCGGCAACAGATACAATCTGAGCTGCCAATGGAATATCATCACCCTTGAGCCCCTCCGGATAGCCGCGGCCATCATAACGCTCATGATGATACCTGCAGATTTCGTAGCTGTATTTGTAATAACGTTCATCCTGTATATTTTCCATGGATTTTAAGATATCACAGCCCTTGGTGGTATGCTTTTTCATCTCATCGAATTCTTCTGCAGTCAGCTTGCCCGGCTTTAACAGAATACTGTCCGGTATGGCAATCTTACCGATATCGTGCATAGCGGAAGCAGAGGAAATAACATCAATTAACTCAGGCGGGTAGTCCACATCATCAAACATTTCATTGACATACTTCAGCATAATTTTGGTAAAGCCCTTGATACGCTGAATGTGGTCGCCGGATTCTACGCTTCTGAATTCGACAACGGTACTGAGAATATCAATAATCTCGTTGTTGATTTCCTTCAGACGCTGATCCTGTCTCTTTCTTACCGTATCATTGACATCGGATACCGTAACCAGAATACCGTTGGAATGACCTGCCTTGAGAGGGAAGTAGGCAACTTCCTTCCAGCGATAAGAGCCGTCCACAGTCTTCATACGGATTTCCTGAGCATGAAGCTCCTCACCGACAATATATTCTCTGTCGTTTTCCGGCTTTTGCGGTATCATGGCTTCATCATAGTCTCCGTCATGCAGATACAGGGAACAGAAGTTATGATAATCATCTAACGAGCCGGAACGGGGAATCGTTTTATAAATGCCTGTTCCGAAAAGAATCTGGTAGAAATTCTCTTTTTCGTTGAGATAGATAAATGCTTCGTATCGCTTACCGAGAATATTCATGATACGGTTGGTAACTGACTCGATTTCCAGATCTTTTTGCTCTTTTTCCACTACCGATTCGGAAAGCGGAGTAATGGTACCCAGAGCGCGGATTGGCTTCATATGATGGTCGTATACACAACTAATCAGAAGCTTACACCAGCGGAGCTGTTTGTCATTATCGTAAAAGCGAACGAGCGCGGAGGCCTGTTCTTCCCCGATATTCATGAGGTCAAAGCATTCCTTAAGCTGTAGAATATCATCCGGGAAAATGGTTCCTCTTTTTTTGCCATCCTCAATCAGGTTTGTGTTCTGGGCAAAGATGTCAAAATTCTCTAAAGTCCGCAGGATATAACAGTTTCCTGTTTCAATACAGTAATCAAAGAATAAGCTGTCACAGTCTTCCAATACGCCGTCGGTAGAGTCGGGCGTCTGCATTCCGGGGATAATCGTGGAACGGTCATCCGGGAGGGCAATGCCAAGAACACCAATCGCTTCTCCGGCATCGTTAATCAGAGGGTCCTTGATGACGTTATAATACTGAACCTCTGATTGGGTATATAATGGAGAAAACTGGCGGGATTCCTGACGTGTTTCCATAATCAGGCTGTCATTTGCCTGATAATCCTGTACCAGCTCTTGCGGAACATTTCTGTCAATATCGTACTTGCCGATTAACCAGCCACGTCCGTGACCGTTCATGTCATCACATGCCTTGTTTGTATAACTGTATTTGCTGTTTTTATCCTTGGCAAAGATGATAACCGGTATCGTATCCAGTATGTTTTCCAGATAACGGTTACGCTCCTCCAGTTCCTTTATTTTTTTCTTTAATTCTTCCGGTGATGCAGATAACTTATCCATACAGCGCCTTCTTTCTTTGGGGAAATTTTATTTTTGAACATGCAATTGGCATTTTATATCATAAATTGTCTATATAATAAAATTATAATACGCAAATTGCTATTCGACAAGAGAAACGGGAAAAGTATAAAAGAAAAAAATCAGGGGATAACTATGAGAAATAACAGGAAAAAGAAGGATAAGGATATGGATAATAAGATAAGAGAGTATCAGGAGTATGTCAAAAAAATCTCACCGAAAACAAATCTGTGGTTACAAATGGGGAAAGCCTTTGTGACGGGCGGCGTTATCTGCTGTATCGGTCAATTTATCATGAATACGGCAATGAACCAATTCGGACTGGATAAGACAACTGCCGGAAGCTGGTGTTCTGTGCTGTTAATTCTGACAAGTGCGCTGCTTACAGGCTTCAATCTTTATGGCGGTCTGGTAAAGTGGGGCGGCGCAGGCGCATTGGTGCCGATTACGGGGTTTGCCAATTCTGTTGTGTCCTCGGCAATCGAGTACAAGACAGAAGGGCAGGTTTTTGGTATCGGCTGTAAGATATTTACCATTGCAGGTCCTGTGATTTTATATGGAATTGTTACCAGCTGGCTGCTTGGCGTTGTGTATTGGATAGGGAAGTTGCTGGGAGTGGTGTAGGCTGCTTTTTCGGCGCGGCTTCTTCGTGCCTGATTTCCGGTGAATCAGGAAGGTGAGAAGACCGCGCAGGAGAAGGAATACGCAATATTACATTCACTTGTGCGTTATATGATTAATACTTATAATGTTATGAAAAAAGTATAAACAGAAGCAAAAATGTGTTATGATGATACATATAACTTTTCTTTTACTTAGGAGGCTGAGGAGTGCAAATGAAAAAAGAGCAATATGATATATATGTACAGATTTTAAAGGAAGAATTATTGCCTGCGATGGGATGTACAGAGCCGATAGCCATTGCTTATGCGGCGGCATTGGCGAAGGAACAGTTAAAAGAGTCGGTGAAGCGTGTAGAAATCGAGGTCAGCGGGAACATCATTAAAAATGTAAAAAGCGTAGTCGTACCGAATACCGGTGGGCTTCGAGGCATCGCGGCAGCAGCAGCGGCGGGAATTGTTGCAGGAAATGCATCGAAGGAGTTAGAGGTAATCTCACAGGTAAGTGAGGAGCAGCACGAAAGCATAAGAGCGTTTCTTGAAAAGACCGAAGTAGGAATCAAGGAGTCTGAGTCAGGATATATTTTTGATATTGATATCTTGTTATATGGAGAGAATCACAAGGCACACTGCAGAATAGCGGGGCAGCACACGAATGTAATTTATCTTGGAGCAGACGACCATGCAGTAATAGAACAAACTTATCAGGAAGAGAGCAAGTCTTCGGAACATCACGAGTTGTTAAATGTAGAGGATATTATTGCATTTGCCGAGGAAGCGGACATTGCAGATGTAAAGGAAATATTAGACCGGCAGATTAGCTATAACATGGCAATTACAAAGGCTGGTTTGGAAGGCGAATACGGAGCGCGTATCGGAAAGATACTGCTCAACTCATACGGTAATTCGGTGCAGAATCGTGCGAAGGCCTATGCGGCGGCAGCTTCCGATGCCAGAATGAATGGTTGCAGTCTTCCGGTTGTCATTAATTCGGGAAGTGGTAATCAGGGAATTACGGCTTCGGTCCCGGTTATTGTATTTGCAGATGAGATGCAGGTATCAAAGGACAAGCTGTATCGGGCGCTGATAATATCCAATCTGGTAACGATACATCTGAAAACAGGAATCGGCAGATTGTCTGCCTACTGCGGTGCAATCAGTGCAGGCTGTGGGGCTGGTGCCGGAATCACCTACCTCTATGGCGGACAACAAAAGGAAATTGAGCACACCATTGTGAATTCGCTTGCGATTAATTCCGGCGTTATCTGTGATGGCGCAAAATCAAGCTGTGCGGCCAAAATAGCCTCAGCGGTAGAGGCAGGAATGCTTGGTATGCAGATGTATTTTCACGGTAGTGAATTTTGCAGCGGCGACGGCATCGTAACAAAAGGGGTGGAGAATACCATTGAGCATGTAGGAAGACTCGCCCGCATCGGTATGGCAGGAACGGACAAAGAGATTTTGAATATCATGATGGAGAAGTAAGGATATCGTAAAAGCCGCTAGGGATAAAGAATATCAGAAGAAGCTGTTTAAGGAATTTAATTTATAGAAGAAAAACACATGTCTGCAAGCTTGCAGCATGTGCTTTTTTTGTGCGTCTTGCGGCGCACGTTTCCGGAAATTGTGAGATTTTTTCAAAAAAACATACACATGGTATTGACAACTGTTCAACACTGCTATACACTGTTTATTAAGAAGAGTAAACAGTGTATAACAGTAAGCTTACAAACGAATTCACAAAATCAGTCAAACGGAGGACAAAAGTGAACATTATAATAAGTAATTCATCGATGGAACCGATTTATGAACAGATTATCCGGCAGATTAAATCCATGATTGTGGAGGAGAGGCTGTTAGGAGGAACGATGCTTCCGAGCGTGCGGCGTCTGTCCAAGGATCTGAAAATCAGTGCACTTACCGTAAAGAAGGCATATGACCAGCTTGAGGAGCAGGGATTTATCGTGACAGTGCACGGAAAGGGAAGCTTTGTCGCTGAAGGCAATCAGAACCTTATGCAGGAAGCACAGCAGAAGGAAGTAGAGGAAAAGTTAGAGGATGCCATTCGTGCCGGACAACATTGCGGTATGAAAAAGGAAGAAATCAGAGAGTTATTTGAGATGATATTAGAGGAGGAATAGCGTATGTTACTTCGGGCAGAAAATGTACAGAAGAAGTACAAGAATTTTGAACTGAACTGCTCTTTGCAGGTAGAAGAGGGCTGTGTGACCGGTCTGATAGGAGCAAACGGAGCAGGGAAAAGTACCATATTTAAGGCGGTCTTAGGATTAATACAGACAGAGGGAGGCTCGATAGAGATTATCGGAAAAAATTAGAAGGCGCAGACCATTTCGGATAAGGAAGACATCGGGGTAGTGCTTGCAGAGAGTGCCTTTAGCTGTATGCTTAACGTGAAGGATATTATGGCTGTTATGACAGCAATGTATTTATCATAGGATATGTGACTATGCTTTGCGGTTCTCTTGTGCTGACGACGATTTCAACAGACGAGTTTGATAAGAGTACCACGTTTATTATGACATTACCAATCAGCAAAAAAACATATGCCGTAGAGAAGTATGTTTTTTCCTTTGGATGCAGCATAGCTGGCTGGCTTGTGTCTACCGTTGCATGCATATTTATGGCTGGCAGTGATACCACTGAGCTGATAAAAGCAGCGATTTTGATTTATACTGTAGTGTCTTTGTTTCAATTAGTAATGATACCGGTTCAGCTTAAGTTTGGTGGTGAGAACGGAAGAATGGCGTTAATGGGAATTATTATTGTCGTTTTTAGCGTAGGATTTGCTGTTGAAAAAATTAGTAAAAACGTGTTTCCCAGTCAGGAAGTGATACAGTTATGGTTGCAGACACTTGAATCAATAAGCTTTCTGACTATGGTGCTTGTGCTGGCAATCGGATTAGCGATAGGTATTGCGGTTTCTGTAAGAATCAGTATCAGAGTGATGGAAAACAGAGAGTATTAAAGAAAGGGCGCCGTATATTTGTTAACGCGGCGCCCCTTTTCTACATATATTTAGTTATAAAGGGAAACGTGGTATCTGAGGGAACGATAAATTTTATATGCTATTGTTCCAAGTAAAGAAGCCACAATGTAGATAGAGGATAAAGCACCTACACCTCCACCAATAATAACAATAATCCAAAGTCCGATATTCATAGTAATTAACCTTTCCTTTCATCTAAGTAATTTGTCGTAAATTCTTCGCCAAACAGATTGGTACAGTGAACGGCAATCTGTTCATAGTCGTAAAGCAGTTCGAGAAAACAGATTCCTGTTTCCACACAACAGCTTCCGCTACGAAGTCTTTGAATGTGATTTTTCTTAAAAGCTTTTATTTGTTCCTGAATCAGAGAATTCTGTCCAAGCATCCATCTGCCTGTAATAGAATTAGCCTTCAGGAACGCTTCCTCCAATTTATTTAAAATGGTATCTAAACGTTTCCAGAGTTCTGTCACTTCTCTTTGTGCAGGGAAAGAAAGCGGACGTTTTTGCCTGCGTATAGTCTTTGACACTTCTGCAATATGAGTCAGATGCAGTGTGATTGCACTCAGCTCATCAATACTGTCCAGAAGCTGATTCAAGGTATAACGGTCCATTAAGGATAATGGACGATTTGCAAGCTTAGTCAGATATCCTTCCAACTGCCTGAGCCGCTGGTCAATACAGCTACCCTTTGCCTTGATTGGTTTATCATTTCCGTTGCGGTAATTTGTCGGCATATTGCAGACGTCAGCAGCAAGAGTAAGTATTTCTCTGATAATATTTTCTGATACGCGATCTGCCTGTTCCAAGGCAAATGCAGGCCGCTCAGGTGATTCTCCATCAGAAAGTAAGCTGTCCTCCGTATTGTGAATTAAACGAAAAATAGCCATAAGCGATACCCGTTACCCTTCCTTCTCTGCAGATGTCTGCTCCTGTTTGGAATCGTGGCTTTCCATCCACCATACCCAGACGCCCGCAGCGAGTGCAATAATAACCAACGCAGCAAATATTAAGTTTTCAAACATCATTTCGGTTGCCTCCTTACATAAAAAACTGTCCGGAGCCAAGCATACTATTCAGGATTGGCTCCGAATAGTCACCATTTTTCACACATTTTTTCACGCAAAAAAACCTATGGTTTTGCATACAGTTATGCTTTTTTGCCATCCTTATGATGTATGTAGTTGACGATTACCGTACAGCTGGAAGACTCTTCAGTGAGCTCACAGTCTGCCGATGTAAGTATAATTGGAGAAATTTGCGGAAGAATATCCACAAATATAAGATTCAGGGCAGTGCCCCTCAAGGTTCTGTTAAGACAGCGTCTGACAACCTGATTGATGTCGGTTGCACAATCCTGTTTTGCAATTGCTTCTTCATGATAAACAAGATTCGTCAGAGTTGAGTGTCCTGCAGAACGAATCGTAGAAGTAGCCTGTGCGGTAGTTTTAGTCAAAAAGAAGGAATCTGCCTGAACATTCTCAAAACACATCCCAAGAAACAGCATGCATATCAATAAAAGAAAGCATATGCTTTTTTTCTGTTTCTCCATTCTCATAGAAAACCATCCTTTGTTACTTTACATAATTTTACAGCTTCTTCGTACAGATGTATCATAACAGAAGAATTTTTTTCATGCAATAGGGCAATTTGTAAAACTTGAAAAAAGTGCCGGAAGGGGGAAAGGTTTGCGTTTGCATATTCCCATTTACAGGTGAGGGTGTGAATAGTAACGAATTATGATGCAGAACTGTTGTTTGTGGTTTTTATTGGACACCTAAAAAATTAAAATTATAAATAAGCTAGGGTAAAGTTCTTAAATTGAAGTTATTGAAAATAATAACAAGATAATATACAAAAATGTTACTAGTAAAAATAATGGAGGGTTTACATGGAAAGAAATATTTTTGAAGACTACACAAGGCAATATAGTTTGTCGAAGACACTGAGATTCTCGCTGATTCCTCAAGGAAAAACATTGGAGTATATTGAGAAAAAGGGGATATTAACAGAAGATGAAGAACGTGCGGAAAACTATAAAGTTGTAAAGAAAATGATTGATGAATATCATAAAACTTTTATGGAAAAAGCATTAAAAGGTTTACAGCTTACAGGATTGGAAGAATATTACTCCATATATAAATCATCCAATCGTGATGAAAAGGCTTTTAAGAATGTGGAAAGCAGTTTGAGGAAGCAGGTTGTTGCAGTTTTTAAGAAGGAAAAGGACTTTGAAACCTTGCTCAAACCGGGAATTATGATACAGGAACTATCCGAAAAAGTGAATGATACAGAAGAACAGGCTGTAATAGAAAGTTTTTAATGCTTTAGTACATACTTTCAGGGTTTCTTCGAAAATAGGAGAAATATGTATACGGATGAAGAAAAGTCAACGGCAGTTTCTTATCGGATTGTAAACCAAAACCTTCCTAAATTCATTGATAATATGCGAGTTTTTGAGATTATCATGAGCACGGAGTTGTGTATGGACATTGCCCGGTTTGAGAAGGAAATATCTGAGCTGTTAAATGGTAGAAAGATAGAAGACTTTTTCAGATTAGAAAATTATGCAGGCACAGTAACTCATACAGCGATTGAATTTTACAATCTGTTAATTGGCGGAAGAACCTTAGAGAATGGTTCCCAAATTAAAGGCATTAATCAATATGTAAATGATTTCAATCAAAAAAATAGCAAGAACAAGGAGGTTAGAAAAATTCCAAAATTAAAAGTATTATACAAACAGATTTTAGCAGATAGAGAAACCTTGTCCTTTGTAGATGAGCAGTTTGAGGATGACCAAACAGTTATAGATACAATTAATTCGGTTGTTAAAGATATTTACGATAAAGTAATACGAAACGATGCGGAGAACTCTTTTGCAAAACTGTTTGGTAACATTGCTAATTATGATTTGGACAAGATATATATAGCAAATGGACAAGCAATGACCAATTTGTCGAATGCAGTTTTGGGTGATTGGGCATTAATTAAAAGATGTATCGAGCAGGAATACGACGAATTGAATGCAAAGAAAGCAAAAAATGAAAAATATTTTGATACGCGTAGTGCGACGTTAAAGAAGCAGGGTAGCTATTCAATTGGTCGGTTAAATGAACTGGTTCACAAATACAGTGATAAAAAGGAATGTTTGGAATCATACTATGTTTCTTTGGGAAAAAGGGCTGTTGCTCAAGGTGAGGAAGAAAATTTACTTGATACTTTTGAAAAAGCATATACTAAGGCAGAAGAATTGTTGAATTCTGATTATTCAAGTAAACATGGACTTGCGAGCGATAAAAAGAATGTTGCTGTTTTAAAACAACTTTTAGACTCTGTAAAGGCGATAGAAGAATTTGTAAAACCGTTGTTTGGTACAAAAACAGAAAAAGAAAAGGATGATGCATTTTATGGCGAGTTAGATCTTGTATACAAAACATTGGAACAGATAGTTCCGTTGTACAACAAGGTTCGCAATTATGTGACAAGGAAACCATACTCGACGGAGAAGGTAAAATTAAATTTTCAGAATCCCACATTATTGAAAGGATGGGCCAAAGGTAATGAGATTACAAATGCAGGATTGATTTTTAGAAAAGGGAATAATTTTTATTTGGGAATCATTGTTAAGGGAAATGGAAATGACTTTAAGTATTATCCGGAACCTGAAGATGGTAATGATATCATAGAAAAAGTTGAATATTTGCAAGCAGCAGTGTTTGCGGGTGAAAATATACAGTTGGAGATGCTGAAAAATAAATATTTACCAGAGGAGATTAATGATATTCGTAAGAAAAAAAGTTATTCAACACAATCAGAACTGTTTATGAAAACAGATCTATCAAAGTTTATTGATTTCTACAAAGATAGAGTGCGAGAATATTTTAGTGAATTTGAGTTTAAATTCAAGGAAACAGATGAATATCCAAATTTTGGGGCATTTACCGATGATATTAATCGTCAAGCATATTAACTGCGGATGAAACATATTTCTCGGAAATATATCAATGAATTGGTGGATTCCGGGAAATTGTACCTGTTCCAAATCTACAACAAAGACTTTTCACCTTATTCAAAAGGTACACCAAATCTGCATACATTATATTGGAAAATGCTTTTTGATGAAAGAAACTTAAAGGATGTTGTTTATAAATTAAACGGCGAGGCAGAAGTGTTTTACAGACGTGCAAGTATAGATGCTGACAATATGGTGGTGCATCCTAAGGGCGAAAAGATACTTAAGAAAAACTTGAATGCAGTGCAGAACGCAGAAACCAGCGTATTTGAATATGATTTGGTGAAAGATAGGCGATATACGGTAGATAAGTTCCAGTTCCATGTCCCGATAACAATGAATTTCTGCGCAGAAGGAAGAAACTTTTTGAACGAAAAAGTAATGGTGTTGCGCCCCTCTCAGCCTGACATTCAACTGATTTGATTGCCTGTCACTGAAT
>CAYLWP010000096.1:0-9863 GCA_964387365.1 uncultured Roseburia sp.
GGGTAGCGGGTAAAAGAGAACGGTCAAAATATCTCTATGTTTACCCGTTTAATCACATTGCAGGATATTCCTTGTGTTATGTTTTTATGTTTATCGGTTGTGAATTAGGTCTTATTGAAAATATGAATGCGACGAAATTGCAGAAGGTATTGCTGGAATTCGAGCCGCATTATTTTGCGTTTGTTCCGAAGGTCTATGAAGTAATGGAACAAAAAATACGTGCAAAGATACATGAAAAAGGAGCGCTTGTAGAAGGCACAATCAACCTGTTAATGTCTGTTTGCTATTTCTTCCGCAAAAATTTCGGAATTAATCTGGGCTGGTATCTTTTTAAGAGCATAAGAAATCAGGCTTTTGGAAAAAACATATTTTATCTTGGCGGCGGTGGCACATCAAGTAAAGGTTCCAATGCAAGATTTTATTTTAGCCTTGGGTTGTACTGGTCTGACGTATATGCAGCGACTGAAACCGGTGTTCCGATTGCTATAACAGGAATTGGGGACCGAATCGTAGTAGATACGGTAGGTAACGTAAACAAAAATCCTGAAATTCAGATTGCTATTGGAAAAAAGGATGAAAATGGAAACGGAGAAATCCTGGTAAAGTCTGAATTGATGATGAAGGGCTATTTCAGAGAGCCGGAATTAACAAAAATGGCTTTTGATGAGAACGGCTATTTTAAAACAGGTGATTTAGGATATATTGATAAAAAAGGAAACCTGCATGTAACCGGACGTTTGAAGGAAAGTATTATTCTGCAAAACGGAAAAAAGGTTTCACCTGGTGATGTGGACAATTACTACTCTGAAAGAGTACCCGGATATGAAATTGCCTGCCGTGGTATCGCAGTTGCGAAGCTGCAATATGACCATATTCATCTGTTTATTCAGGATGACGAATATGATGTTCAGGAAAAAAGCAGGATAAAGAAGGCTTTCCATGAGGTTTCGGTCAGTGCGCCATCCATGTATAAGCTGCACAGGATTCATTTTGTAAATAAGATTGAAAGAACTTCTATCGGAAAAGTAAAAAGATATCTGCTGACTGCGGAAAAAGAAAGTGATCCCGCTGAGAATAACAGTAAAAATAAGCTTTCCCAGCAGGAAAGATTTATCAAAATTATTAAAAATCATTGTTCTGTTGATATCATTACCATGGATCAGAGCTTAACGGATGATTTGGGAATTGCTTCATTAAGAATGTATGAGCTATTTATTGCCTTGGAAAACGAGTTTCATGCAGATATTGTCAGCGCAGGTCCGTCGGTTTGCACGGTTGGTGAGCTTTATGATGTCGTATTTTCTAAGCATAAAAAGGCGGTTAACAACATTGATATCTCAAAGTTTCCAATGCAAAAGACAGAAAAAGACAGGAAGCGCCTTATCTTGGCCATGTCTTTTATGCAGCGCTTATGGAAAATTGAGATAAAAGGCCTCGAACATGTTAAGAAGGATGAGAATTATATTATCTGTCCTAATCATGAGTGCCATTTTGATGGTATGTTTGTTTTTGCGGCATTACATAAGAGTAATCTTGTTGATTTGAGCAAGATAGGCTGTATGGCAAAAAAAGAGCATCTCGAACATAAGATTACGACGGATTGGCTGAGAATGCTGGGAGGAATCCCGGTAGACAGATATGGAATGTCAGCGCCGTCCATCCAGAGAAGCATACAGTGTATAAAAGAAGGCTACACCTTTTTAATCCATCCGGAAGGAACCAGAACAAAGGATGGAACGCTTGGAGAATTTAGGCCCGGAGCTGCTAAGCTTGCAGAAGAAACCGGTAGAAAAATTCTGCCTGTAAGAATTGATGGCGCCTACGAGTTATATCCTTATGACAGAATGCGGCCTAAGCTGTTTGATTGGAAGCATTTTAGACGCTATCGTATCACCATAACCTTTGCAGAGCCGATTTCAAAGGATGATAGATCCGAGGAGGAGCTGATGGCTATGGTGCGTGATTCCATTATAAAAATGGAATCAAAATAAAGGAAAGGTTTAAGGTGTACATATGAATATCGGACTTGATATAGATGGAGTGCTTACCGACATAGAAGCATTTCAGTTTAAATATGGTGTTCCGTTTTTCAAAAAAGAATATGATAAGGATATTGTCAATATAGCAGGGAAAACGATGGCACAAATTTTCGGCTGCAAAAAGGAAGAAGAAAATAAATTCTGGGGAAAATATTTGTTCCGATATGCTATCAAAGATCCGGTAAGAGAGCATGCCTCTGATTTTACTAAATGGGCTTATGATAATGGACATCACATATATATTATTACTTCCAGAGTGTTTACAACAACAGAGACTGTTCTGGGCAAGCTGATGCGATTTATTGTAAAGCGCTGGCTGAAGAAGAGTAAAATAAAATATGATAAAATTATATTCTGTGATGAGGATAAGGCATCAGCAATAACAGAATATCAGATAAAGTATATGGTAGAAGATGATCCGGATAATATTCGTGCACTAAAAGACATCACGCAGATGATTTGTATGGATGCAAAATGTAATGAACATATTACAGAAGAGAGTGTTATTCGGTGCCATGATTTTTCGGAAGTGCTTCAGAAAGTGAAAGAAAGAAGCTTATAAGATAATAAATAAACAAAAAGCAACGGTAAAATATTCATATTTGTAGAAAAATATTATGTAAATCAGATGCTGCTGGTAGAGATTTGGGGATGAATGTGATAAAATAGCAAAAAAGTATCAGTAAATGCAGTAATGGGAGTTGTAAATATGAATATAGCAATTAGTTTTTTGTTATATACATTTGCCATATTGACGTTTATAAAAGGATTTGAAATATATAAGCGGGATTATGACGTGATTCACAAAAAGCAGTATATATTGTACAGTATTACTGCTTTTTTGAGTTCTGTATGGAGCTTTGGATATGCTATGCTCTGGATACAGACGGATCCGGAAATGGCAAGAGCATGGCGCGCTTTTGGTATGATAGGCGTATTGCTTCTTTTTGACTTTGTGACAGAATTTATGGTTCAGTGGCTTGAAGGTGCAGGATTATTTAAGCTTTACGTCAGAGTATTTTCGGCGTTGGCTGTTTTTCTGTGGCCGTTTCTCATTGGAGAAGAGAGTGTAGCCTTTTACCGTCATGAAACCCTCGGTATGACATACCGTTTTTCGCCTAATATATGGAATACGTTGTATAATGCATATTCTGTGATTGTAGGAATCAATCTGTTTTTGATGTGTTTTTATATATTAAAGCAGTCAAAACGCAGAAAGATGCGGGCGATTATCCGACGCATAATGATATGTCTTATTGTCGTTATGCTTGGAATGGTGTTTGATACATTACTTCCTATCTTTGGGTATGACGCATTGCCCGGCAGTACTCTGACACAGGGAATTGGTGTGCTTATGGTTTCCGGTGTATTGGATTTCCAAAGAAAATCAGAGATTACAGTGGAAAATATATCGGAATTTGTTTATTCTTCTGTGAATACGCCGGTATTAATTTATGATGAAAAGGGAAAGTTCCGCATCGCCAATAACGGTGCAAAGGATTTTTTTGTGGGTTACAGTAAAGATATCGAACAAAAAAAGATTAACGAGATTTTCGATTTCCGGGACACAGACTTTCAGTTTGCGGATAAAAAGATGACATTGGAAGCTGAGTGTAAATTAAATAAAAGATATTGTCAGGTAGAGATTAGTAAGATTTTTGATGAATATCATGATGTAATTGGTTGTATTGTCGTGTTGAATGACCTTACGGAAAAGAGGGATATTATTCAGCGACTGCAGACTTCGGAGCATGAAGCGGATATGGCAAACCATGCAAAGTCTAATTTCCTTGCAAGAATGAGCCATGAAATCAGAACGCCGATTAACGGTGTAATCGGAATGAATGAGATGATTCTGCAAAAAAGTACGGACGAGCAGATTATTAATTATGCAAGTATGGTAAAACTTTCAGCGCATAATCTGATGGAACTTATTAATGATATTCTTGATATATCGAAAATTGAGGCAAATCACATGGTAGTCGAGAATTCGATTTATTCCTTTAAGAAGCTTTTAAAGGAGGTATTGCTTCAGGGCTATGTGAAATCGAAGGAAAAGGGAATAGATTTCGGGATAGAAATCAAAGAGAGTATTCCTGAGACGTTAAACGGAGATGAGAAGAAGCTTAGACAGATTATTTCGAATCTGATCAGTAATGCGCTTAAGTATACTAAGGAGGGCTTTGTTCACATCATTGCAGAAGGTATTTGGAAGGACGAAAAATATTTTATAAAGATTATTGTAAAGGATACAGGAATTGGCATTGCAGAAGAGAATTTTGATAAAATATTTGAAGCCTTTGAAAGAATAGATTATCAGAAACATCAGGGAATTGAAGGGACAGGACTTGGACTTGCTATTGTTAAGAGTCTTCTTGAAATTATGGAAGGCGAAGTTACTGTACGAAGCGAATATGGCAAGGGCTCGGAATTTGAGATTATCGTACCTCAAAAGCCGGTGAGTGAGAAAAGCTTTGACTGTATTGAGATGGAAGGTACAGATGAAACAGAGGATGGAGCACAGCGAATCAGCCTTTCAATCCCGGGAAAACGAATCCTTGTGGTTGATGATAACGAAATCAATCGAATTGTAGCAAGCGAACTTCTGGCATATACGGAGGCGGAGATAGATACAGCAGAAAGCGGAAAGGAATGCTTAAAGCTGGTAACGACAAATTGTTATGATTTTATTCTTCTGGATCATATTATGCCGGAAATGGATGGAATTCAGGTATTGCAGGAGCTAAGGAAGATTCCTGATAATAACAGTAAGAATGCCAAGATTATTGTACTGACTGCGAATGCAATCCAGGGGGCAAGGGAAAACTATCTGAGCAAGGGATTTGATGATTATCTTTCTAAACCGATTGATATGACGGAAGTGGAGAAGGTGCTTGGCAAATACCTCTCATGATTAATTTAATTTTTACTTGACGGTATAAGCATTGCTGTGATATGATTTCTCCAATATTAGGGAGTAGTTCACATCCGAAGGAATGGATGTTGTGCTTTTCGCCATCACGTTGTCGGCAGAATATCTACTTTGAGCTGATAACCGGACAGTACACTGAAAAGGAACGAGACTTTTATTGTGTAAGCCTGCACAATAGAGGTCTCTTTTTTGTACAATAAAATCTCTTTTGTGTGGGAAAACTAAGACAAGAAAAGGAGAAAACGTGTATGAACAGAAAAGAGTATTGGAATTATTCCGAAGACGAACTGAGAAAAGAATTTGGTGTAGGAAAGGATGGACTTACAACAGAGCAGGTAGAGGCAATTCGTGCTGAAAAAGGCGAAAATGTGTTGCAGGAAGGCAAGAAAAAGAGTGTATTAGAGGTATTTTTAAGCCAGTTTTGCGATTTGCTGGTTGTCATTTTGATTGTAGCGGCTGTAATTTCGGTATTTTCCGGCAATGTAGAAAGTACGATAGTTATTTTGCTGGTACTTATTATGAATGCGATATTGGGAACCGTTCAGCATGTGAAGGCACAGAGGTCACTTGATAGCTTAAAACAGCTTTCCTCGCCGAATGCAAAGGTTATTCGTGGAGGAGTAAAGCTGGAGATTCCTTCCAGAGAAATAGTGCCGGGCGATATCGTCATGCTGGAAGCAGGAGATATGATTGTAGCGGATGGGCGTATTCTTCATAACTACTCATTGCAGGTAAATGAAAGCTCCCTGACCGGAGAATCTACGAATGTGGATAAATCGGATATGGTGCTTGAAGGTGATGCAGCACTTGGCGACATAGTGAATATGGTTTATTCCGGAAGCCTTGTAACCTATGGCCGTGCGGAAGTATTGATTACCGGAACCGGAATGAATACAGAGCTTGGTAAGATTGCGGGGCTTATGAATGCGGCGAAAGAGCGTAAGACACCTTTGCAGGAAAGCCTTGATCAGTTTAGCGGCAGACTTGCAGTATTGATTATGATAATCTGTGGACTGGTATTTGCGCTTTGTCTGTATCGCCAAATGAATCTTCTTGATTCCATGATGTTTGCAGTTGCGCTTGCGGTTGCAGCAATTCCGGAGGCGCTTAGCTCTATTGTAACGATTGTTCAGGCGATGGGAACACAGAAGATGGCAAAAGAGAATGCCATCATTAAGCAGTTGAAAGCGGTAGAGAGCTTGGGATGTGTGTCAGTTATCTGTTCCGATAAGACAGGTACACTTACTCAGAATAAAATGACGGTACAACAGATTTATGTAGATGGTAAGGTTCTGGAACCAACAGAAATTGACCTTTCAAGTCAGACACATAGATATCTGTTATACGATGCGGTTTTAACAAATGACTCAAATATTGTTGATGGAAAGGGTATAGGAGATCCGACAGAATACGCTTTGCTTGAAATGTTCCGAACGGTTCCGGTCAATGAAAATAGTGTACTTGGTGAAGGCGGAGTGCACGAAGATATTATAAGACAGGCGATGAAAAGGTTGGAAGAAGTTCCTTTTGATTCTGACAGAAAGCTTATGAGTACGAAATATACTCTGCACGGAGAAACGACGATATTAACAAAGGGTGCTGTAGATGTTCTTCTTGACCGTTGTACCAATGTACAATATTCTGATGGCATAAAACCGATGACAGAAGATGAGAAGGAGAAGATTCGTAAGCAGAATCAGAGCTTTTCCGAAAACGGACTTCGCGTTTTGGCGTTTGCATATAAAGAGTCGGATGAAGTTTTAAATTTCAAATCCGAAAAAGATTTTACCTTCCTTGGACTCATATCCATGGTAGACCCTCCAAGACCGGAGTCGGTAGAAGCGGTTGCAAATGCAAAGAGAGCAGGAATCCGTCCGGTTATGATTACCGGTGACCACAAGATAACGGCTGTTGCGATTGCTAAGCAGATTGGTATTTTTGAAGAAGGCGATATGGCGGTAACCGGTTCCGAGCTTGATGCCATGACGCAGGAAGAGCTAGATGAAAAGATTACTCTGATATCAGTATATGCCAGAGTATCACCGGAGAATAAGATCAGAATTGTAGAAGCATGGCAGAGAAGAGGAAATATTGTAGCGATGACGGGCGATGGTGTAAATGATGCCCCGGCGCTGAAAAAGGCTGATATTGGTGTGGCGATGGGAATTACCGGAACAGAGGTGTCTAAAGATGCGGCGGCCATGATTTTATCGGATGATAACTTTGCAACGATTATTAATGCAGTTGCTAATGGTCGTAATGTGTACCGTAATATCAAGAATGCTATTTTATTCCTGTTATCAGGTAATACAGCAGGTATTTTATCGGTTTTATATACATCCGTTATGGGACTTCCGGTTCCGTTTGCGCCTGTTCACCTGCTGTTTATTAACCTGTTGACCGACTCGCTTCCTGCAATTGCGATAGGTATGGAGCCGGCAGATGATAAGCTCTTGGAGGAAAAACCAAGAGACCCCAAGGTTGGTATTTTAACAAAGGATTTCATACTTACCCTATTGGGTGAGGGCGCTCTCATTGCTATAGTGACAATGATTGCATTTTATCTGGGACTTCGTTCCAATGCAGAATTGGCATCTACGATGGCGTTTGCAACCTTAACACTTGCAAGATTATTCCACAGCTTTAATTGCCGTGGAAGGGAGTCTGTCTTTAAACTTGGTTTGAGTTCGAACAGGTATAGTGTGCTTGCGTTTTTTGGCGGTGTTTGTCTCCTTGCGCTGGTATTGTTTGTTCCGTTTTTGCACAGTGTGTTTAGCGTTGTTACTCTTTCAGCAACAGCATTATTGCAGATTGCAGTACTGGCATTTATGCCAACTGTCGTGATACAGGCTGTAAAGGTGGTAAAAAGCGCAGTAAATCAGTAAAATAGTAAGAAAAACTTAATATTTTAAAGAAAAAGTTCGATATATATGTATATACCGAACTTTTTTTTGAGGGGGGAACGGAAATGAATATTTCATATCAAACAGCATCGGATTTATATAACAAAATATTGACGAACGGAAATACATATATGTATTCATACCAAAAAAGAGTAAGAGAGGCAGATGGCAATGTGCAGGAGCTCCGGAAGGATATTGAGAGCTTTCGCAAGAATCTTCGTGAATTAAAAAATTATGATTCGGACAGCGTGACAAGAAGTAAGCTAGAAAGGAATCTGGAAAAATTTGCAAAAACCTATAATGACCTTAAAAAATCATCAGAGAATATTACCGACAAGGAATTGTCTAAAATGATGTCTAAGCTGGATGATTTTATGGAGGAAAATAAGAAGAGCCTGAAAAAGATTGGATTAAAGGAATCTGACGGAAAATGGAGCTTTGATAAGGAAGTCTTTGAAGAGGTCAAGGACAAGGATATTATTGCTGTCTGTGAGGGAAATGATTCTATTTTTAATCAAATGAACAAAATGATGCGCAAGGTGGAAAAGAAAGCAGATGAAGAAGAATATCAGCTGGTTACAAGGAAATTTCACAGTGTTATGCAGTATAGTCAGCAGGAGATGACACAGGCAAATGAAGCAAATGTACTTTACAGTACAATCAGCAGTCTGCAGAGCGGTAATTCAGTTGTACAGAACTATGATGCCTCAACCGGTGCTTTTTCATCGGAAATAACCAATAGCCTTCAAAGCTTTTGTGCATATTACAATGCTCTTGTGGATGATTATACAGAGTCGTCACAGGTGTATATCAGTTCTATCATGGAAAAAACACAGGCAAACAAGACACATTTGCTGAATGTCGGTATTGAGCTTAACGAGGGAACCTTGAACTATGTAGGAGGCAAAGAAGATTCTGCTGAGTATAAGAGTTCCTATGCTGCACTCTTTGGCGAAGACGGCGAGAATGCAACATACGGAACATCTGTAAAGACACAGGCAAAGAATATTTTCAATAAAACAATGAAAACGGATAGCCTGGGAATCACAATTGACAGCTATGCATAAAAACCAAAGTGTTCCAAAGCCTGTCCGATACCATTCTCACTGGATTTGGCTGTGACGTATTCTACTTTGTCGAAAAGTGATGCAGGATAAGAGTTTCCCATGGCTATGCTGTGCTTTGCATAGGTAAGCATGGGTAAGTCATTGTTGCTGTCTCCTAACGCATAAGCATCATCAACGGATAAACCATATTGGTCAAGAATAAATTGGATGCCGGTTGCCTTGGAATAGCCGTGAGGAACAAATTCTCTGAAGTTGCCGCCACGGTCGATGCAGCTAAAATGTTTGTCACTTATCATTCTGAATGCAGCTAAATCGTTGATATCGTGGAACCAGACAACGAATTTATCAGAGGTGAAATCTTCTGCTTCCGGATCATGTGACATATCATAATTGCGATTTACAAAAGCTTGATATTGGCGGATTCCGCCTGCTGTAATAAGATGTCGTTTTGTATCAAAACGCACCTCTTTTTTTGACTCAAACAGTAAATCAAGGGAAAAATTTCTTGCATGATACAATATCTCGGAAATGACTTCATGAGACTGACCGACATAGAGCTTTTCTGTCAGTCTCTCATTTTCCAGACAATAGATATTGGTACCGCATCCGCAAATATAACCGTCAAATCCTATTTCACGAAAACGTTCTTCCACATTTTGCATGCAACGCCCGGTGTTAATAAACATGAGATGTCCTTTCTCTCTGGCCTTCCTGATTGCCTCTTTTGTATTTTGCGGGACGGAGCCGTCAATTTCGGAGGTAAGTGTGCCATCAATGTCAAAAAATGCTATTTTGCGATTCATTTTAATAAACCTGCCTTTCTATTGCTGTAAGTATTATAATAAAGTTGATAATATCTGTCAAAAAAGTGTTTGAACGATTGATTGCTGATATTTTTTATGATAAAATATTGTATAACAAT
>CAYLWP010000097.1:0-9771 GCA_964387365.1 uncultured Roseburia sp.
TTGATGAGATTCAGGCTCTTACAGAAGAAGCTGTTAGAACTATGCTTGGCTTTGAGTTAAGACATCTTGGTGTTAACTGCGAAAACGAATCAGAGGCTGATTCCGTAGCAGCTCAGTTTGATAACTTATTCGGATTTTCTAAGAAGGTTGGCAACAGCTCTATCTTCGCAGGAAAAGAAATCGAAGCTATGAAGGCAATTGGTCGTGGAACAAAGGGACATATTGCAATCGGAACAAACAGTGTTGTTCGTGCAAAGAACTATCTGGAATCTGTTAAGGGCGTTAAGTTCATCGAGGACTCCGCTGTTGTTAAGAACGGCAAGTTAATCGCTATTTATATGGAAGGTGAAGTTGGCGGATTCGCTATTCATCTTGTTCAGAAATAAGCAGAACGAAAGCGTGGATAATAGAGGTATCACCCGTATATGAGTGATGCCTCTTTATGCCACAATAAGAAAAAGGAAGGTATAGAAAATGATTGATAATACATGTGCATATTGCGTTGAGGGTGAATTAGTTGATAAGTTTGGTATTAAGATTTGTGATTTAAATGCTTCCAAGGTATACCTCTTTAAGGAGCAGAGCCACAAGGGAAGAGTAATCGTAGCAAGCAAGTACCATGTAAGCGAGATGATTGAATTGTCTGACGAAGAGAGAAATGCTTTTTTTGCAGATGTAAATCTTGTTGCCAATGCACTTCATAAGGCATTCAGCCCGAATAAGGTTAATTATGGAGCATATGGTGATACAGGACATCATCTTCATTTCCATCTGGTGCCAAAGTATGCAGATGATGAGTTTGAGTGGGGAAGCACATTCGCCATGGATCCGAAGCGTAAGACATTAACTGATGCAGAATATAATGAGTTAATTGCAGAAATTAAAAAATATTTATAAGTTTAGCATAAAATTGACACAGTTATATATACAATACAACTAAATAAAAATGTGACTCGTACAAGAAAATGATATTTTTGACAAAAAAATGATATTCAGACGTAACTCTTTCGGATAATATGACTAGTGGCATTATTGGTATTACACTTTCGGGAGGAAATAATGAAGTACTATTATTCAAAAGATGAACACAGGAAAAATCATTTTAAGGGAAGAGCTTGTTCGTTTCTTCTGGTGCTATGTTTAATAGTATCGGGAATAAGTGGCTGCGGCAATAAAGTAGCGGATAAGGAAGAAGCTCCAACGGAGGCTTTCACAGAGGAAGTTACATCTTCTGAAGTGGAAACAGAGCAGGAAGCAGAATCAGAGGTTACGATAGATACCGATGATGTTGCCCTGCAGGAAAAAGTAGAAACAGATGAGTCACAAGAAGCAGAAACACAGGAATCATCACAGAAGGATACGGATGATTCAGAGAAAAAGCCTAATAAAGAAGAGAATATACAGCTTCCTGACTCACCGGCTCCAAAAGCAGATGGTCAGGAAGCTGTTTTAGTTGAACAGGAATCCGAGGCAGAAACAGAGAAAGTGACAACAGAAGAGGAAAACACTGAGGAAGCAGGCAAGCCTGCAAACGCAGGGCAGGGCGCAAGCTCATCAGGAAGCAGCAGTAACTCTTCAAATCGTGAGGATGACAAGGAGTCTTCAGAGCTGCAGGATGCGTATAAGCTTGTCTGGGAGGACAATTTTAACGGAACTGAGCTGAATATGCAGGACTGGAACTATGAATATCATGAGCCGGGCTGGGTAAATAACGAATTACAGGAATATGTTGATTCGGAAGAAAATATTTATCTGGAAGACGGTAAACTGGTTATTCAGGCAATCAAGACTGTTGCCGAGGATGGAACAGTATCCTACACATCAGGAAGAATTAATACACAGAATAAGCACGACTATAAATACGGGCGTTTTGAGGCAAGAGCAAAGGTTCCGAGCGGTAAAGGATTTTTGCCTGCATTCTGGATGATGCCGACAGATGAAAGCTACTATGGCCAGTGGCCAAAGTGCGGTGAGATTGATATTATGGAGGTTCTTGGCGATCAGCTGGCTACTTCACATGGTACACTTCACTTTGGCGAGCCGCATACACAGAGTCAGGGCGGCTATGAATTGGCAAGCGGCGATTTTGCAAGTGAATTCCATGTATTCTCTTGCGAATGGGAACCGGGCGAGATTCGCTTTTATGTAGATGGTAACCTGTTCCATACAGAGAACGATTGGTTTACCAGGAAGGAAGGCTTTGGTGAGGTTGCATATCCTGCACCATATGATCAGCCATTCTATATGATTTTAAACCTTGCAGTAGGCGGAAACTGGCCGGGCAATCCGGAGCCGGATGCAGTATTTGGCGACAACGCGCAGCTGGTAGTAGACTATGTAAAGGTATATCAGAAGGACAGCTATGACGAAAATGTACAGGCTCCTGTTAAGGAAATTGTATTAAGAAATCCTGATGAAAATGGCAACTACATCATTAACGGAACCTTTGATTCAGAGGCTCTTGATGATAGCAAAGACTGGTCATTCCTGCTTGCGGGAACAGGCGAAGCGACAGCGGAAATCAATGATAACGCTGTTCATATTGAGTCAACCAATGCAGGAGATCTGGATTACAGCG
The DNA here is from genome assembly GCA_964387365.1 of uncultured Roseburia sp. GTDB lineage: Bacteria > Bacillota > Clostridia > Lachnospirales > Lachnospiraceae > COE1. Next base: position 2,579 of record CAYLWP010000097.1, read on the forward strand.
TGCAGCTGGTACAGCCGAATCTGCCTATGAATTATGGAAGCAGATATCGTTTGAGCTTTGAGGCATATGCGGATGCTGCAAGAACTATGATTGTTGACATTAGTGCACCGGATAAAAACTATATCAGATATCTGGCAGATACTAAGGTTAATCTGACAACAACATCACAGACATACATCTATGAATTTGATATGCTCAATGATGATGATGCAAACGGAAGAGTAGAGTTTAACCTCGGTAATCAGGCTTCTACGGCAACCGTTCACATCGCAAATGTGGTATTGGAGTGTCTGGGCGATGCAGAGATTCCGGAAGAGGTTAAGACTGTATTACCGGATGGTAACTATGTCTATAACGGTGAATTCCAGGAAGGAAGCAACCGTATGAACTACTGGGAAATCGAGAATAACTGTGACGCTGACGTTACGGTAACAAATACAAATGGTTCAAGAGAACTGAAAGTAGCTGTTCCTGATAGCGTAGATGGCTTGGACAGCCTTATTGTGAAGCAGGATCAGATTGCAATTACAGGCGGAAAAACATATATCCTTAGCTTTGATGCCTATGCAGGCAGTGCAAAGACAATGCAGGCGATGATTGCAGGAAAGACCTTTGAGAGTGAATTGACGACGGTAAAGACCTCTTATAAGTATACATTTGAAACAGAAGAGGGATTGCATGGCAGTGTACTTCAGTTCCTTCTTGGTGCTGCGGGTACAACATATATTGATAATGTTCGTATTCAGGAAGACGGAATGTTTATCAACGGAGATTTCTCCAATGGATTAGTGGGATATGAGCCTTACGTATATACAAGCGGAATGGCAGAGTTCCTTGTAGATTCCCTGACGGAAAATGACGCGTTATGCGCCAACATTACCAATACAGGCAGCATGGACTGGTATATCCAGTTGAAACAGAATAATATTACTCTGGAAAACGGAAAGTGGTATAAGATTACCTTTGATGCCAAGTCAACGGTAGACAGAAAGATTATGTACGCATTACAGAAGGACGGAACTTCCGATAATGACTGGACACCATATTCCGGCTCACAGATTATTGATTTGACAGGTGAGTATCAGACCTACTCAATCACCTTTAAGATGCAGAACCCGACAGACGAAAAGACAATTTTCAGTGTATCCATGGGTGCGGTAGCAGGTAAGGAGATTTCCACTGCGCATACCGTAACACTTGATAATATCGTTCTTGAAGAGGTAGAAGAGCCGGAGCAGGAAGAAACTGTTTCAGGAGAGAATCTGATTAAGAACGGTGACTTTGCAAAAGGCGGAGAAAGCTGGGATGATGTAAGAGGAGGCGAAGCAGCGGCAAGTGTTGACTTCTCTGATAATAAGGCAACCTATACTATTACAAATGTAGGAACCGAAGACTGGCATGTACAGCTCAAACAGGGCGGCATCACTCTTGAAAAGGGAGCGTCCTACGAGCTGAAGCTTACTTTGGAATCCGATGCGGCAAGAACAGTAAAGTATAATTTACTGAATCCAAATGCCGGCTATACCTGGTATGGCGGTGGGGATGCGATATTAAATGCAAATGAACCGCTTGAAATAAGCCAGACAATTGACGTGACTCTTGAGACTGCCAATACAATTGAGTTCTGTTTGTCTATGGGACAGATTAGTAATGTTGAAACACCTGCTTCCAAGATTGAAATCAGTGAAGTAAGTCTTGTAAAGATATCAGGCGGCGAAACTGCAGCTCCGGACGAAGAGATTCCGGAAGCAGGAGAAAAGAATGAATTAATCACAAACGGTGACTTTGCAAACGGACAGGAAGGCTGGTATGCTTCCTATATTGATGCAGATGCAGGTGCCGCAGGAACCATGGATTATACAAATGGTAAAGCAGTATTTGATATCGCCAATGCAGGAAGTCAGGATTGGCATATTAAGCTGGTACAGAATGGCTTGACCTTGGAAAAGGATGCAACCTATCAGGTAGCATTTAAAATTCAGTCTTCTGAAGCCAGAACCGTCAAGCTTGCGTTCTTAGATCCGTCTTACAACTGGTACGGCGGTGCAGATATTCCGTTGGAGGCAGGTGTGTTGAATGATTTCAGCACGACCTTCTATGTGACAAACGATACATCTGATGCGATTGAATTTGATATTTCTATGGGTAAGGTAGGAGATCCTACTCCGGCATCCGTCATTGAAATTGATGATATCAGTCTGGTTAAGGTATCAGGTGGTGAAGCATCAGAGCCTGAGGAATCAAATCCTGAGGAAGATGAAACACCGGAAGTATCTGAGGATACAGGGCTTATTACAAACGGAAACTTTGCAAACGACGCAGAGGGATGGGCTTCCTACATTGATGCAAGCATCGGCGGAAATCCGGTTATCTCTGATGGAAAGGCAATCTTTGATATAGCAAAGGCAGGAAGTCAGGATTGGCATGTACACTTAAAACAGAGCAATCTGACTCTGGAACAGGGTGCGACCTATCAGATTAAGTACACAGTGAAGTCATCTGAGACACGTACCATCAAGTGTGCGTTGCAACATGCAACAAATTACGGATGGTACTATGGAGAACCGGCACTGGAGCTTCCGGCAGGTGAAGCAGTGACAATCGACAAGACCTTTACTGTTGATAAGGAAACTTCTGATAATATTGAGCTGATGTTTACGATGGGACTTGTAGATGCAACAACAATTGAAATCAGCAATATCAGTCTGGTAAAGGTTTCAGGTGAAGAGGACGAAAAGGCACAGGAAGCTTTCGAGCTGAGCGAAGAGGCTGCCTTAAAGGAAGAGGATGAGGCTTTGCCGGAAGAGTCTGACGAAGAAGAGGATGAATCCGAAACAGAGGAAGCTTCAGAATCTCAGGAAGATGAATCTGAGGCAGAGGAAACTGAGCCGAAAGAAATGTCTGAATCTGAAGCAAAGACAGAGGAAACTGAGTCAGAAGAAGCATCTGAAGCAGAGACAGAAGTAACAGAATCGGCAGAATAATAACGCAATAACCACACTCCTTATCGGAAAATATGCATAATTTTGTTGCAATATGTATTTTTATGTAAACTTGCACAAACTTTCTTGATAAAGATAGAAAAAAATGAATGATGCATAGAAATTATACTTTACGCTTGCGTATAGACATAAAATAAGTAATAATAACAGAGTAAAGTGTAATGATGTGTAACCTTATATAGTAAGAGGAAGTATAAGGCGTAAGGAAAGGGAGTTAAAGTTATGGGAGTAAAAGTATTGCTTGATTCAGTAGAAAAAGTGAGAGATTTTGTTGATATTACACGGAGTGCATCCTATGATATTGATTTGATTAGCGGTAGAAATACCTATCTGGATGCCAAGTCATTATTGGGTGTACTAAGCTGTGATTGTACAAAGCCGCTTGTTTTGGATATCCATGCAGGTCAGGAAGAAAGAAGAGAATTGTTGGAAAAGCTTGAGAAATATGTGGTAGCTTAATTCTATAATCAGTTATTATAAAAGTATTTAAAAGGGAAGCGTGATTGCTTCCCTTTTAAAATGGTGCGCCTTGCGGCGCATGCTTTCGGCTACAATAATGTGGAAAATAAACGGAGAAATGCATTTCCGATGTGTGTAAATATGCTTTGGCTCTGAAGAATATCCTCACCTACCGGTTGTGATTTTGAGAAGGTATCTTCGAAATCCTCTTTCATTTGTTCAATGACAGAGGTCCGGTACATCCAGACCGCATTTTCAAAATGATGAAACATACTGCGATAATCCAGATTAATTGTTCCGATAATGGCAGATTCGTCATCGCAGATACACTGTTTTGCATGACAAAAGCCGGGTGTAAATTCATAAATATTAACTCCGTTTGACAGAAGAATATAGTAATAGGATCTGGTTACCCGGTAGACCAATTCCTTATCCGGGATTCCGGGTGTGATAATTCTCACATCTACGCCTCTTTTGGCTGCAAGAGTTAATTCTCTAATCATTTCATTACTCAAAATCAGATACGGAGTGATAAAATAGATATATTTTTTCGCATTTTTAATCATGTTCATATAGACATTCTCTGCGATAGATTCCTTATTCAGAGGGGTAACCGCATAGGGCTGTATGTATCCTGTTTCTTTGGCATGATAGGAGTGCTGCATCAGATATTTTTCATAGGAAACATCTGTCTTTTCAATAAAATTCCACATTTGAAGAAACATAATGGTAAGGCTTAATACGGCATCACCCTCAAGGCGGATTCCGGTATCTTTCCAATAACCGTAAGGCTGTACAATATTAAAGTATTCATCAGCCAGATTATAACCGCCGGTAAAGCCGACCTTGCCATCGATAACGGTTATTTTTCGGTGGTCGCGGTTTTGCATAAAAATCTGTAATGCCGGAATAATTCTGTTAAAAATGCGGCACTGAATCCCTTGCTCCAGCATTTTCCTGATGAATCCCGGATTGATAAATCCAATGCTTCCGACATCATCATAAAAAATACGAACTTCCACACCTTCGGCTGCTTTTCTTGCAAGAACCTCTTTTAGTCTTCCGAAAGCTTTGGCATCTTCAATGGCATGATATTCCATGAAAATGAATTCTTTTGCGTTTTCCAGTTCAATAAGCTGTGCCTCGAATCCGTCCTTTGCGTCCTTATAATAAACCACATCGGTATTTTGGTAAAGTGGAGAATTACCGAATTTACTGATATATTGCGCCTGATTTGCAATAGAAAGATCTTCTGCCTGCAATTGCGTTATCAGTTTGGGGTTCTGTTCCAGCAGAGAAGAGAATTCCTTATTAATCCGTTCACTTTTTACACATTTTGTTTTTGTGGCGCGACTTGTACCGTACATTAGATAAAGTCCAAGTCCCATAACCGGGAAAACCAAGATAAGTATAATCCAGGAAATCTTTACATCACTGCAATCCTCTTTGATATAAATGTATACAACGACTGTTGCCGTAACCAAATTGGTAATTGAGGAAATAACAGCAGAGTGTTCATTTAATCTGATGAGTTGGATAATAACCCACGCTGTCTGCAGGATAAAGGTTAATACTACAAAAACCAAACGGCTAACGCTATTTTTTTCTTTTTTCTTATGCATGCTTTTACTCATTTTCGCGTGATGTTCCTCCTTTTAAGTATCGATTTGTATATGGGCAGACTGCAAAGCACATACCGCATAAATCAGTATCAATACCGGCTGCTGCTTTCATTCGTTTTGTTTGTACTTCCTTGCATATTTCTCTGTGAAAGATTTCTTCTCTTGGCATTCCGGCTGTCCAAAGAGCACCCGTAAGGGCTTTGACCGGGCAATGGCTTACGCATTGGTTACAACCTCCGCACCGACTCTCTGTAATAGGGGTATCATGGGGGAGGGGAGCGTCTGTAATCAGACTGGATAAGCGTATGGCACTTCCGTATTCCGGGGTAACAAGAAGACAGCTTTTGCCAATCCAGCCAAGACCTGCTCTGGTAGCTACTGTTTTATGAGGAAGTGGTGTGCGCCATTCTTCATCATAGGTAACGACCTTAGTGGTATTGGCATAGGCATGATAGCCCTTTTGAATTAGAAAATCCGCACCGGCTGTTACAATATCGTTCAGCTTTTGGTTCAGGGTATGATACATATCGTGATATTCTTTGGTGGGTGCAGTTTTTAAATCCTCAACAATATTTACCGGCACCGGTACTGCCACGGAAAATCCTGTGGTCATGGTGCTATCCACATATCCTGTAAGATCAGCGACGCCAAAGAGGGCAGCGCCCTGATTCTGTAAAAGGCTGAATAATTCCTGTTTCAATGCATTAAGAGTTGAGTCTGTGTATATGTTCATGGGGAGTCCTTTCCGGAAAATGACTTTTAAGTTTCTCATCATATGTTCCGTGTTGAAATAATCTATTTACAAATTGTACCATTATTATTCAGAATTGTAACCTGATATTTTAAGTAAATGTATTTATAATGAAATACCCCGGAAGGAATCCGGGGCATTTGCGTAATGATATTAACACTTATAATCGATAGGACTATCGATAAGTGTTGCAGCTTGCAGTTCGTGTTTGTGTTCATTTTCAGATTCGGTGATGTCCTTGAGGAAGTGTACATGCTTGCCGTTGCCTACTTCGATGGCACCGGAAGTTTTTCCGCAGAATTCATGATAATGTCCGTCGGCAAAATCAGTGCGGAATGTAACCTCATGGTAGTGGTCACGTTTGTCTCTGGAGAGAATACCTTCACCGGTTACTGTGCAGAATCTGTGATTGTGACAATTCTCGCATTCATGAACAATTCTTGTGCTGCCGGTTAACTCGTGAACGTGTCGCTGCTGGTTATAATCGTCTTGGCTATACATCGCAAAACTCCTTTTTTCTTTTATGATATGACAAAGGAGGGGAAGTGGTGTCCGGTGTATGCGCTATTTTTTGACGCTGAGTTCGTGGAGAACAATAGCTAAAAGACCGCTTGCGAAAACAAACGGTCCGGTGTATAATCTACTTAGAAAGCATTCGGAATTGAAGTTTCCGATAGCCCTAAGTAAAGAATAATTATAAGAATAAGCATCCTCGACTTTGGACGGTACAGGGATGCTTATTTCTTTTTGTTATTATGATTGTCTATATAAGACAGAGCCGCAAATCAAGGCTTTCGGCCATACCTTTACAGCGGAAGATGGGGCAAGCTCATAACGCTCCAATTACATTTTATACATTCTGTTTCGTAAAAAATCTTTCAAAAGCATCATTAATTACCATTATTTCCTTTATCTGTGAAAATGACAAATTTTGAACCAGCACATCAGGTTGTGTAACAAATTCGTTCGACACTGTCGAACAAATTTCTGATGTTGGTCCATTAGGGAACGAGATTGCATCACACAATTGAATTAATCTGTCGTAATCATTGTATTCCAACCTATCTATATAATTCTGTATATATTCCGTTTCCTCTTTTGAGCAGTCATTCTGTCCATTATATGCACCAATATTTTTGTATGGGAACGAATGCGTTAAACATATTCTCGCACTATCATCACAACCCAAAGAATTCATAAATAAATATCCTGTATAAATATGTCTCATATCTATTAAGCCTTCACGCCTGCCTATATCATGTAATAATCCCATTACATAGGCAGCATCCGGATTCATATCATCACATTTTTCCGCAATTGTTCTTGCACAAAATCCTGCTGTTTTATTGTGTTCAATCC
>CAYLWP010000098.1:0-9756 GCA_964387365.1 uncultured Roseburia sp.
GTATAGCTTTTAACTACTTTCATAATCCTCATAATTTTTATTGGTTGGAGCCGGTGACGCGAGTCGCCGGCTGTTTTCGCGTAGTATGGAAGTACGAAAATATAACAAAAAATAGTTTATATTACATCAAAAATACTGACAACTTACACAATAGCGCTTGTATAAACAGAAAAAATATTATATAATTTAGAAAGAACCATGTATTTTCATATGGAGGTAGTGTGATGAAAAAGGACAAAAGAAAGAAAGCAGACCCGAATGAGCATACAACGATAGCGGGTAGAATACAGGAAAATAATCGGATTATGAGCAGAATGATGGTTGGTCTGATTATTATTACGGTAATCTTTTTCTTTGTTGCGGGTGTATTTACAATGAGTATAAAGCGTGTGGCTACCAGATCCGTTGATATCGGACATGCAAAAACCTTGCAGGTTGAGTGGGTTATGGATGCGATTTATTCCATTTCCAAGGGAACGCCGATGAGTAAAGAGACAGACCCGGACAAGTGTGAATTTGCCGAGTGGGAAAAGACCTATGATGACCTGAGCAGCGGTGCGGCGCAGGAGTCTTATCTGAGAGCGATGGAGATACATGATGAGATTCATCAGACATATCTTGCTGATGCGGATGCAAATTTTGAAACAGATTATGAACGGGCATCCAAGCTGAGAGAGGATCTTCTGGCAAAGTATGCAGAGTTTTCCAAGGAGCTTGATGTTGTCATTACAGCATATGAAAAAAGTCAGGAGGACTACGCTTCCTACTCAGAAGTACAGAGTGTTATTTCTTATCTGGTTTCCGTGTTTTTCCTCTTTGCAACTCCGAAGCTGATTAAGAAATACTCTGACAAGCTTAGTAAGGATATCTCAGAACCAGTTGATGCCATTGCTGACTGGGCTTCTGAACTGGCATTGGGCTCTGACAAGGTGGAGTTTGAGGTAGATACGAATATCAGCGAAATTACGCAGATGGTAGATGCTTTCAAGACTATGGCAAACGGTATTGCAGAGAATGTGCGTGTCGTAAAGAGAGTGGCAGAAGGTGATATGACAGCCTATGTAAATATTCGTTCTTCCAAGGATACGCTTTCCCAGAATCTGTATAAGATGGTTCAGACAAACGATATGATGTTTAATGAGATTACACAGATTGCTCAGGAAGTTGCCAGCGGTGCGGATGACATTGCCAATGCAAGTAATTCACTGGCGCAGAGCTGTACACAGCAGATATCTAATCTGGCCGAGTTCAAGGATGCCATTGATGAAACGGTAGTCCTTATTAATGATAATGTAGATAAAATTGCACGTTCCAAGACATTGTCCGAAGATATTAAGGCAGAAGTTGCAGTAAGCAATGCTAAGATGGAACAGCTGCTGGAAGCAATGAAGGCCATTACGGAAGCTTCCAATAAGATTTTTGCAGTTATTACAACCATTGAAGAAATCGCAGACCAGACGAATTTACTTGCACTGAATGCATCGATTGAGGCAGCAAGAGCAGGTGAGGCAGGAAGAGGCTTTGCAGTCGTAGCCAATGAAGTAGGAAGTCTGGCGGCGCAGAGCGCAAATGCAGCAGTGGCAAGCCGGCAGTTAATTGAAGATACGATTAATAAGGCAACAATTGGTAATCAGATTACAACAGAAACTTCAGAAACCTTTAATAAGATTGTGGACAGTATTGATGAAATCTATCGTGTTAACGATGAAATGAGTGAGGCAGGAGAGGCACAGAAGGAAAAGATGGATATTCTGGAAACAGAGATTAAAGACATCTCCGATGCAGTTGATGCCAATGCCGCAATCAGTCAGGAAACGGCCGCTTCCTGTGATTTGCTGAATGTCAATGCGGAAAGGCTTCGTGAGTCAATGGGCAAGTTTAATCTTAGAAAGAGAGAGCCCGGAAAAGCCTATATTCCACCTGAGAAGAAGGGCGATAAGGACTTTGAAAAGATGGCACAGCAGAATTATGACAAGGCTGTTCAGAAGGGCAAAGTATAGTATAGGAAAACCGATGCATCACACAAAACGGTGCATCGGTTTTTTAGACAAAAATCCTATCATGCGACATGCATAGACAGTGAAATAATAATATAGTATACTGATGAAAAAGAAAGAGAGGGTAAGATAATGTTTCAACTGTATAATTTCATGAATAGCAGCAACATGAAGGTAATCGACCAGAAAGGACCGTTTCGTGTCTTTGAGCATGAAAAGGACTTGAGTGTGCATCCGACAAATGCCGTTACAGCGTATTTTGCATCAGAGATGAATGTCAGAAAGCGTCAGGTATTCGTTGAACTTGCCAGTACCGGTTGTGTTACACAGGCGGGCGCCATGCAGTGGATGAGCGGAAATATCAACACCTCTTCGAATGTAAAGGGTGTCAGTGATTTCCTTGGTAAGATGGTAAGCTCCGCTGTGACAAAGGAAAGTGCGGTGAAGCCGGTTTATAACGGAACAGGACTGATGATGTTAGAGCCTACCTATCGTTATATTATTTTGCTGGATGTATCCGAGTGGGGGACGGTAGTGCTGGATGACGGTCTGTTTAATCTTTCGTTGACGGGTCAGGGTATTGTAGCGTTGGAAAGCCATGTTCCGCGCGAAGAATTAATAGAGGTTGTTCTGGATAATGATATGATGAAGATAGACGGCAACATGGCAATTGCATGATCTGGCTCTCTGAACTTTACAGTTGAGAAATCCGGAAAGAGTCTGCTTGGCTCTGCAGTATCAGGAGAAGGCCTTGTAAATGTTTATCGTGGCAGCGGCAGAATCTTACTGGCACCAACGGCAGCAAGTTATAACATTAGTCCGGTTGCTTCAAGCAGCGCAACGTCGGAAAGTCAGAGTAAGACACATAAGGGAACTGCTGCAAAGGCAGGAAAAGCGCTGGATGTCATTTCCGATGTGCTGGATATTTTCAATTAATTCTTTGTTTTGCTACATATAAGAGAAGGAGCCTTGCTCCTTCTCTTTTGAATTAATAAAACAGAAAATTATATATTTGAAGAGGAAAAAAGAAAAAATTTGATGTTATTATTGCAAAGTGTGATATAATAGATAGTGTGGGGAGTTTAGGAGATGAGAAAATGGCAGATGTTTTATTTTATAATAACTATGCAGAGCCGGGGGATTTGGGGGCAATAGCGTTATGCGTGATTTGCTGGTTATTATTGGGCTCAAGCTTTACAATCAAACAGAGAAATCTTATTGTTTTTCATTTGGCAAACGCACTTGTCTGTCTGGCAGCACTATGTAGTATCATACATCATTATCTGATAGATAGAATGACGGAAAGTAACGTAGTGTGGGTATATACCTTCAGAAACGGTAACTATATTGCATTAATGGCTGTTTTTGTTTTATACCTGATTTATATAGTGAATTACGCTGATTTGAGAGGCAGACAGAGAAAGATAGTATTAGCTGCAAACTGGATTGGTTTTGCGGTGTTTATCCTTATGGAAATAACGACCCCGTGGTCAAAGCTGGGCTTTTATATTGATGAGAATCTGCAAATACATGAAAATTATTATACAGATCCGTTCCGTATTTTCTATGTATACTATACGTTGATTATGTGTGGATTGATGATTGAATATAAAAAGAAATTCATCACACAGCTGTATCGTTGTATACGAAATGTTTTTATCGTGTCCTTTGGACTTATGACGATTCAAAGCTTTTTTGAAGCCACTTCGCTGGTTTGTATTACGTTTGAGTTCCCCGTTTTGGCAGCATTATTTTTATTTCATTACAATGCATATGATGCCGAGACAGGAATGCTTGATTCCAAGGCTTTTGATGCATATATCAGGCAGCTTAAGGATAAAAAGTATACCATGTTCCTTTTGTATCTAAAGGAGATTAATCCTTTAAAGATGAAAGCGTTATCGATGGAGTTCTATCATTTCAATGAGAAGTATCTTAGAAATCCGTGTACGTTCCGAATTACGGATAAGCAGATGCTGGTGGTTTTTGAGAATGAGATAAATAAGGATATCGACCGGATTATGCCGGTAATGCTGAACAATTTTTATGAGCTGTATGAAGTATATCAATTGGATTACAAGCTTGTATTTATTAAGTCGAACGATGCGATACAAACCGGTGAGGATTATCTGGCGCTGAATGAATATATTCTGAATAAGATGTCGATAAACGAGCAGTATACATGTGATGAGAATGACGTGGAAGCATATCTGAAGAATAAATATATTCTCAGTGAATTAAAAGATATCAATAAAAAGGATAATCTTGCGGATGACAGAGTTCTGGTGTATTGCCAGCCGGTTTATAATACGAAGAAGAATGTATTTGACGCTGCTGAGGCTCTCATGCGACTTAAGCTGGATGAAACAGAAATTGTTTTTCCTGAACAATATATTTCGATGGCTGAAAAGTATGAGTATATACATACTTTGAGTAAGATTGTATTGGATAAGACCTGTAAATATATAAAAAAGCTGGAAGAAGAGGGATATTGTTTTGAACGTATTTCCGTTAATTTTTCGGTACAGGAATTGCGAGATAAGAATTTTACAAAAGATGTTATTGGAATTATTGACAGTAACCATGTAGAATACAGTAAGATTGCCATAGAGATAACAGAAAGCAGAAATGACACGGACTACGAGATTATGAAAAAGGTAATGAATGGGTTACGTGCCCTGGGCATCAAGTTCTATCTGGATGATTTCGGAACCGGATATTCTAACTTTGAACGTATTCTCGACTTACCGATTGATACGATTAAGTTTGACCGTTCTCTGATGGCAATGGCGGTTAAGGATCCGGGATCACGCTATATGGTAGGGCGATTTACCGATATTTTTAAGAAATCGAATTATCAGGTGCTTTTCGAAGGCATTGAGGACGAAGAGGATGAAAAGGTATGCTGTGATATGGAAGCAGTGTATCTGCAAGGCTTTAAATATTCCAGAACTGTTCCGTTTGAACGTCTGTCAGATTTTCTGCAAACGAATTTAGCATAAAATAAAAGCTGCGGCTTTCGTAATATAAAACGAAGCCACAGCTTTTTTTAGTTGTTTTCCTTTGCCTTTGGTGAGATTTTTCTTGCAATATAAACGGCGGGGGTATCCAACAGGCTGGTAAATATGTAGATGACATAGGTGGAAAATACAATATGTAACAGCGTCTGCAGTGGATAGATGCCGTAAAAGGCGGCAAAGGTATACAGTAACGTATTAAAAAACTGTGAAAGCAGGGTGGAACCGTTATTTCTTAACCATAAGAAACGTTTGGAGTCGTTACACAGCTTTGTTGTTTTTGCCCAGATGGCATGATAAGCAAATACATCAAAAGCCTGCACAATGGCATAGACGGTAATGCTGCTGAGCATAAGTCTCGGGGTATTGGTAAAAACTGCTGCAATCGATGGAGATGCCCAATCGCTGGAATTGGGTGTATAGAGCATCCAGGACTGTGAAATCAGGATAAAAACAACAGAGGTAATAATGCCGATGGAAACTGCTTTTTGCGCAGCCTTTTTTCCCTCTGTTTCGCTAAGAATATCCGTTACCAGAAAGGTAGAGGCAAACAGAATATTTCCGAGTGTCTGCTCCATGCCAAAGGCATCAACGACAATTAATACCTCAATGTTGGCAGCAATGGTAGCCAGTACAGTCCAGCAGTAAAGACCGGATCTGCCAAGGTAGCGGTAGAAAAGCACGACGCAGCTATAAAGGATAATAACGGACAGGATTAATAATAATTCATTGTTCATAAGATAACTTGCTCCCTTCGCCTAGGAATTCATGCAATCAGTAAAAAAGTGTTCGCTGCATTTTGACCCCTTTCTTACAGAATAAAATGGGAACCTGACAAACAGATTCCCATCAACTACGCTTATATTAAACCTGAATATCATTTACTCAGATTTATCGTCCCTAGTTTTGTTTATAGACAGGATGGTTTCGAACTGTCTTATTCATTTTTAACATAAAAATTTATAACATATGACAGAGGAAAAAGCAAGAGCTACTGCTTTATTTCATATTTCTGTACTGTATCGGTGTCATATGAAACGCTTTTTTAAAGACTCTGTTAAAGTGCTCGGCGTTTGGATATCCGATGGCATAGGAGATATTTTCCACTGTCATATTGCCGTTTTTCAGCAAGGTTTTTGCACGCTTTAAACGCACCTGTGTCACATGCTCGGCGAAGGTTTTGCCGGACTTATCCTTGAGGTACTTGGAGATGTACGGTGTGGAGAGGTGGAAGTTTTCAGCCATATCCACCAGTGTTACGGTCTGGTAATTGTTCTGGATATAGTTCAGCATGGTAATCAGCCGGTCATCCTTAAGCTCCTCGTCGTTTGGTATCTGCGGAAGCTTATTTACGGCAACAACAAGTGCATGGATAGAAGCCTTGATGATATCGTCATCGATGCCGACGCCCCAATATGCTTTGCCGTTACAAAGGATTCCGACATAGGCCATAGCCTTGGAGGAAGAGCCTTTGGAAAGCGCATGCTCTTCGTAAACGGATAATTCATAGCTGATGCCGAAGTACTGCTTGATGGTGTTGCTGACCGCATCCAGACGACCGTTGCCGTTTGCATCCACAATGGTCTTTTTTTCACCACAGGTTATGGTAGCTTCCGCCATAATACCGTTTTCCTGACGGAAGTGACATTCCGTAATGGTAAAGTTTGGTGTGTAATCCACATAGTTATCGGTAAAGATTTCATATACCCACTGAGGGGAAAGTTCCTTGTGCTCCTCGTCGGAAACCTGCTTTACGGTATAGCCGACCTCCTCACGCATTTTTTCCGGAATGGCGATGGAGAAGTTCTGCTTCAGGATATAGGCAATACCTCCCTTGCCGGACTGACTGTTGATACGGATAACATCTGCATCGTAGGTTCTTCCGACATCGACAGGGTCGATAGGAAGATACGGAACGGTCCAGAACGAATCTTTTTTCGATTCCCGGCATGCCATGCCCTTGGCGATAGCATCCTGATGGGAGCCGGAAAAGGCGGTAAATACCAGATCACCGGCATAGGGCTGTCTTTCATGTACATGCATCTTGGTCAGGCGCTCGTATGCCTCACGAATAACAGGCATATCTGCGAAGTTGAGCTCAGGGTCAATACCGTAAGAGAAGAGATTCATGGCAAGGGTGATAATATCAACATTGCCGGTACGCTCTCCGTTGCCGAATAACGTTCCCTCCACACGGTCGGCACCAGCCAGAATGCCAAGCTCGGCGTCGCTGACACCGCAGCCACGGTCATTATGAGGATGGATACTGAGAATCACATTGTCACGGTACTTCATATGCTTGCTCATGTACTCAATCTGGGAAGCAAAAATATGCGGCATAGCAGTCTCCACGGTAGCAGGGATATTAATAATTGCCTTGTGTTCAGTGTCCGGCTGCCATACATCAAGAACGGCATTGCAGACATCTAAGGCGTAATCAACCTCTGTGCCGTGGAAGCTTTCCGGGCTGTATTCAAAGGCGAAGCTGCCGTCTGTTTCGGCGGCAAGTGATTTCAGCAGAGCGGCGCCGTCAACTGCCAGCTTTTTAATCTGTTCCTTATCCTTTTTAAATACCTGTTCTCTTTGTGCGACAGAAGTAGAATTATATAAATGAACAACGGCACGCGGAGCTCCCTTGAGTGCTTCGAAGGTCTTGCGGATAATATGTTCTCTTGCCTGTGTTAATACCTGAATGGTAACATCCTCGGGAATCATATTTCTCTCGATTAAGGCGCGAAGAAAATCGAACTCTGTTTCAGAGGCGGCAGGAAAGCCTACCTCGATTTCCTTGAAACCGATTTTTACCAACTGCTGAAAGAACTCGATTTTTTCCTCAAGTCCCATTGGCTCAATCAGCGCCTGATTGCCGTCTCGTAGGTCAACAGAGCACCAGATAGGAGCCTTTTCTATATAATCCTTCTGCACCCAGTCAAAGCTTGCCACCGGGGGTAAAAAATACTGACGTTGATATTTTTTCACATTTTTCATAATCATTCCTCTTTTCTGCCAGATTAAAATAAATCAATTGAGATGATATTATTTTACTACACCGAGCAACATAATAGAATGATTATATTTAATCAGATATATTGATAAAATTTAACACAGCTATTATCCAAAGAAAAAGAGGCATCAGCGACGCCTCTTTTTAAATATGTTAAGATTCTAAATCCACCTGTGTAGTTGATAAATCAAGCAGAGAGCCTGAAAGATCGGAAATCATCTTGTTGTCATCAAGGACTCGTTCGATATTATCACGATAAACGAGAATAGCATCCGTAATGGCATTAACAGAACCCTGATTGGATTCTGAGGAAGCTGCCATGTCGGAAATCTTACCCTTCAAGTTTTCGATAATGGCCTCCATTTGCTGGACATTACCGTTTTGCTCTTCGATATTCTGATAAAGAGAATTGAAACGGGCTGTCAGGGCATCAAAGCTTTCTTCAAATTCATTGATAGACTGAATGGAAAGATTAATTGCTTCCGTGCTGTCAGCCAACTGCTGTGAAGTCTCTTCAATACGGTTTTTCATGGCGGTAACAACATTGTCTACCTGCGCGGAACAGCTGTTACTGTCATCGGCAAGTGCATGTACCTTGTTGGCAACAACCTGGAATCCGGCGCCCGCCTGCCCTGCTCTGGCAGCTTCGATGGAAGCGTTGAGAGAAAGGGTAGTAGTATTGTGTGCAATCTTTTTTAACTCTTCCGTAATATCGGTGATTTCAATAATTTCCTGCTGTAAGGTACTGAATACCTCACTGGCAGTATCAATCGTGCTTTTTAAGGCTTCCATTTCAGCTGTAAGTCCCCTCATATTCTGCTGATTGGCAGCAAGGGCTGTTTCAACATTTTTCACCTCTGAATTCAAGGAATCAATCTGTCTTCCTGTTATTCTCATACGTTCCTGAACATCCTGAAAGGTATCGGCAACCTCTGTGGTACCGTCAATAATACCGGAGGAACCCTGCTGAAGGACTGCGGCGCTGTTTTCGAGACTGCTGTTTGCATGCTCCAGCTTTGCAATTCGCTTGGTTGACTTGGTACAGTTCTCCTGAAGCTCTTCACCTGCCTTTTTAATCTCTGTAATCAGGAGTTCAGCTTCTTCGGCTCTTTCCTGAGCAAGGATGATATAGGCACGGCCTCTTTTGATTACCATGTAGAAGATATAACCGCAGATCGTAAAGAGTGCCATACACATGATATACTGTCCGAGCGGGTCTGCCTTTTCAGGATGAATAGCATATGCGGCTGCAAGCAGGACATCAATCAAGACAATCTGAATGAGCGCATATTTCGGAACCAGATAAAGACCTGATATTGCGATTACCGCTGTATACAGCGAGAAGTCATCACTGTAGTAATTGCCACTGTTTAGGGAAATAATGAAAACAAGAAAAACAATACTCAGACATAAAACCAATTGCTGTTTGATTCTGTCTAATTGCATTTTGTTCATAACAACAACAATAATGGCAAAAACCAGCAGACAGATACCGATGACAGCGGCCCCCTGTATACTTTGTCCAATCAGGTTTTTCAGAAAAAAGATTGCAGCTACCGCAAATACGGCAATCATCATGTAACGGAAAATCGTACTTTCAGAGGTTGGTTTTTTAATTGAATTATTATTCGCTCTCATAAGAACACCTTTCTTTTTTATTAGATTTTCATAGTTATCTCTAATTATATAGAAAAATATTCCAAAAATCAATAGATTGTATATACAATTATAAAAATAT
>CAYLWP010000099.1:0-9739 GCA_964387365.1 uncultured Roseburia sp.
TAGCTATACTGTATATAATCCAATATAAAAATAAAATAAGAGAATAATATAATAAGATTATCATTTGTACCTACTTTCTATTTATCCAATCATTGAAGTGGATGATTCTAGTTCCGTGCATTCAGCTTCGGCATGTTTGAGAATGCTTCTTTTACCTCTAGTATCGGCATGACGGTATAAATCAATGAGTTGCTGTTCATCTGGTGACAATTCTTCAGATTCTTTTCCGAAAATTAACCAGTTCAAGGATACGTGTAGAGTTTTGGCTACGGCTACGACTTTGTCATAGCTAGGTGTTTGGGTTTCCCATTTTCTAATTGTAGCATTGGAAAGACCAGATAATTGTTCTAATTTCCGGATTGTTAGGTTGTTTTCTTCACATTTGATTTTAATACGTTCTACTAAAGTCATCATATAATCTCCATAAAAATATTGCCAATCGACTAAATTTATATTGACGCGTAGCCAATTGGCTATTATAATATATCTGTAATACAATTTTGTATCGCGTCATGTAGTCGTAATACTTAATTGTAACACATGCGCATGAAAAAATACAGAAGGAGTAAGAAAGTGAAAGTTTTAAGAATGCAAAATGTAGATAGCGTTGAGCGGATCTATTCAAACTTCTATTGTCAGCCGTTAATAACGGGGACGGAATTATATTATTTCGTCAAGGGCGTCTATTACGATATTCGCAGAGATGATGACAGGTTTGATATCCTGTTATTAACCCGGAATCTTCAGGAAGCAATGAACAGGTGTGTTGAGCTTCTGCAGGAACTGGAGAAACAGCCTGACTTGTATGATTTAGAAGAGGATTTGCTGTTAGAAGCGTATTTTGCACAATGTAGATTGGAGGATGATAGTAATGACAATGTTAGCAAGTGACACTATCCAGAAATCTGTGCGTCTTCCGGCAGAGATCGTGGAGTATGTAGAGCTGCAGGAAGGAAAGACGTTTACTGATAAGTTAGTGAATGTGCTGAATGATTCGGTAAACGGAGAAACGATACGCCGGCAAAAAATAGAGCTGTATGATGCAAAGATTCAGGAGCGCTGTGTCAAGCTGGGAGAGCTGAACAGAAAAGTAAATGAAGCGTCGCATCTGGTAAACAGACTGTCAGCCTTTTGTGTAGCAGCAGAGACAGCCGGACTGCACGGGGTAACCGAATGAAAGTATTGAAAATGACAAACCTCTTCGGAGACAGACAGGTGTATGACCTTTTTTTATTGCTTCCAAGCGTGAACCAGCTTCCATGCATCAACCAGTATATCATATACGGAAGAGTACACAGCTGTGTTCATGACCTGGAGCCGGTGCGAATCATTGACAATCAGGAGGAAGCATTGAGCTTCTGCCAGGCATGCAATGAAGCGCGGAAGGAAGAGAGTCCGGAGCAGCGACTGGAACAGTCGCCGACAAGCCCATCCGCAGCCGCGGAGCGGCAAGGATATAGCGAAGCGTAGCAAGTTCCGCGGGGAAAGCGTACCGTAGCCGACAGTGTGGAGCGCGTAGGGCAACACAGTCCGGAGCAGCCAAAAACCCCCGGCCGCGGCGAAAACGTACATAAGCCGATGCCTGTAAGCGTGTGCCTTGTAAACCCTTGGTAACCGGAGGCAGTGAAGGCAGCAAGAGCAGACAAGCACAAAACATCTGACAATTAAGGTATCAAAGAAACATGAAAACATATGACGAGTGGTTTATTGAACTGAAAGGATGCACGGAAGAACAGTTTTTGAAGTGGTACCTATCCAATTACAGCGATGTCATCAAAAGACGGCAGAGAATAATCCGTATGACAGATGGCGCGCATACAAAGCAGGTACCGCTATATATGACACCGGAAGAAGAAGTGGAAGCAGTACGGAAGCATTATCATGAAAGATACCGGAATGAATTAGACCGGAAATATCTTGACCGTATGGAGCTGACATTTTCAGACTGGCTGGAAGGCTATTATCATCTGACACCGGAAACGCTTCACAAGCTGTGTGAAGCAACAGGAACAACGTACCGGGAAGAGAGCCGGATCATGCAATGGTACCAGCGCCGGTACATGGAATATACATACATGAAAGAATTGGATTCGAGCAATCCATTCAAAAAATAAGGAGGAAGATAAACATGGATTTTACTAACAAAGCGGACATTTTAATCTTTTATGCAAATGCAATTGATTCAACCGGAGAGGACGGAAGCTCAATTAATGGCTGTTCCGTACATTACCTTTTCTGGGGTGAAGACGGTGTTGCCCTTGTAGGTCAGAGCGAACCGGATGTAACAAAGCCGGTGGGAATGATGCGCGGTAAATCATGGGTAGACTATGCTCTCAGAAACAAGATAAGAATTGCTCCGGCAATTTATGAAGGTACTTTTACCATGACAGTAGGAAGTGACGGAAAGCCAGCACTGAAGCTGATTGACGTAGCATATAAGTCAAACGTTGAAATGAAGGCGTATAAGCTTCCCGGTCTTGTAATTCCCGGAATGATTGAGGAACCGGCAGAAGAGACAAAGCCGGAGACTAAGAAGTAATGAAAGAGGTAACAAATGAAAATCAGTCTGTTGACAGTAACGATACTGATACTGGGGGAAATAGCGTTGCTGATAATCATGCTGAACCTGTGGAAGATACTGCAGAGGATGTATTATCTTCTGAAAGCGGTAATTCTGAGCAATCCGAAGATGAACCGTCTGAACAACCGGGCGAAGGAGCTGCAGGAGCAGGCACAGAAGGAAGCACAGGAGAAGAAGAACCGTCAGAGGAACCAGCCCAGCCGGGAGAATCAGGAACCGAAGAGGGAGCAGGTGAAGAACCAGCCGAATCCGGAACAGAGGATGAAACAGAAGAATCAGCCGAATCCGGAACAGAGGACGAAACAACAGAAGAATCAACCGAATCCGGAACAGAGGATGAAACAGAAGAATCGACCGAATCCGGAACAGACGAAGGAACAATAGAGGAAATAACTGAGCCTGGCGTTGAAGACAGCAAGGAAGCCGGAACAGTAGAGCAGACGGGCGGCATCTACGACGAAGCCCTTGCCGAATATCTGGAAGAAAATGGAATAGAGGAAACAGGTGAGGTTACATATGAGATACTGCATGAAGATTTTGTACAGTTTCATGCAGATTTAGAGCAGATACATACAGATCTTGCACTGATAGCGACATATATGACCGGGTTTGCCGTGTTAATAGCCTTTTTCATTGTCTATAAGATATTGCGAATTTTTATCTAGGTCTTTATACCGTCAGGTATTTAGATAAATATTTATTTTTTAAGGAGTGTAAAGAGTTATGGACAACAGCGTATTAGCAAGTGTAGTAACACAGGAATTAATGAATGGAGCTTTGGACGAGGTAATCGCAGTTTTACCCGTTGCAATTCCTGCAATGATTGGCTTTATTGCCATCAGAAAGGGTATTTCTTTCATTCAGTCAATTCTTCATGCTGCGTAAGAAGAAATGTCAACAGGAAAAGCCCGGTGTGTGTATGAACATGCCCGGCTTTTTTTGTTAGGAGGGTTAAAATGAAAAAGATAATAAAATGTATCTGCAGCGTGTTGACTACAGCTGTATTGGTATTTAATTCGGCAATGGTGCCGGCTATGAATGTTCAGGCGGCGGAATGGCTTGCCGGCATAACCTTAGCGGAAATTTTAAAAGGGCTTCTTGTATCTGCAGGTGTATCCATATTGGGCTATGAGGTAATTGACAACGCTACAAATTCGCAAAAGGATGATGTGATTAATTACCTTAGCAATAATGATAAATCGATTAGTAAAATCCTGTCAGATGTACAGACTCTTGATATTAATCCGTCTATATGGACTGATGAAATAGAATCTTCCGGAGTTTATGAAGGTGATGGTTTTAAGATATCCATCTCGGATGAAGGTTACAAATTCATGGTAGAAAGCGCGCTTGCTGCATCTGCTGCAAGTGGAATTGCACAATGGGCAAAAAGTGAAGAGAATATGTTTCTGACCAGCTGTATAGATGGCTTGGAATCATCTTCTTATGCTAAAATTATATATCTTTCTGTTTCCAATCTATGCACTAACAGCATATCAGATATAGACCGTTATTATTCTTCTGTTGTAGCTGATAAACTTGCGGAACTTGGTGCTGATGATTCTAACAGTATGGTTGTTTGTGTATCTGATGAAGTTACTGATTCTTATTGTGATAATTCGGCTTTCTCCGAAAAGTATGATATGTTGCATTCGGGTACGGCTTTTTTCTTTCTTGTTATTCCATTTGGTTATTCCTATTTTGTTAATGGAATTTCTTTGCCTGGGGAAAATAGCTCTTATACATCAGGTCAGGTTTATGGTACGGAAGCGATGATTAACATTCCTTTAAAAATTGAGTCGATGGGAACATCTGGAGCCAGTCAATATTTGAAGGGAACGCGTCCTTCTGAAATAAAATCAGTTGTATATTATCCTGCTTATGATGATTGTGAAGTGCGTACAATTAATTTTTCGGATATATCGCGTGTATTCTCTTTTTACGATAGTCCGGTAAAGGGTGTATTTAATTATCAGAATGCTGTTGATAACGGTTGTATGGTTGTACATTCAATTAGTTATTCGCCCGATAATTGTAATATTTATGTACAGAAGAATGAAGTAACTTCAAATTACATTGCTCCAGGATCAAGAACCAAGTACGCGAATACCGACGAATATGTATCTATGAACTTTGACGCAACTACTGCAGATACGCTTTCTTCCTATACCAGCCTTGCACAGTACATCAGTTATGCTGCAAGCCTTTCCAAGCAGCTTAGCGATATTAAGGATGCAATCGAGGATTCAACTGAGCAGAACGCCGTACAGACGAAACAGATAATAGATACCATTAATGCACAGACGAATACAATATCTTCCGGTCTCTCTGATGTAATAACCAGTGTCAAGGTACAGACGGACGCAATCTCTGACGTGCTGGAAGCTACGAAGCAGCAGACAGATGCAATTGGTGATGTGGTAACCGGTATTAATGAACATACGCTTGCCATAACCGGTCCTCTGCAGGATATTCTTGATGCTATACAGGATATATCAATTACGATTCCTTCCGATCTGACGCTGGCAATTCCGGAAGAAAAGCTAAACATTAATGTCCAGGTACCGGATATTTCAACCGAGGTTATTAACCAGATAGAAGTTACACATGATTATCCTGCGCTGCAGGAAGCAATTTCCGGAGCGATAGCAGCTCCGTTAACTGCAGCATTTGTCCCGGATGAAGATAAGGTCAGAGGCTTTGTAGGTGATTTTCATAATAAATTCGGCTTTGTTGATGATATGAAAAAGAATATTGACAATGTCCAGCGTTATATTTTCGGTGTTGCGCCCAGTCCTATTTTAAAAATTCCGCTTATGAAAGTGGAAAGCAAATATGATTATGGTTTTGGTGAATATCTTATTGTAGATGTGAGCTGGTATGAACCTTATAAACCGTACGGCGATTTGATTATATTGGCGTTTGCCTGGATCATGTTTATTTGGCGCGTATTCCTGTCATTGCCAGGTATTATTAGTGGAGCTCCCGGCAGTTTCTGGGGCAACTTCAGCAGTATAGGTACCCAGCCTGGTATTGATATGAATAATCCTACAATGATCGAGGACAAAAGAAGAGGACGATAATTATGATAGTGAATAAGATTATTGATATTCTGCAGAATATACTTTCCAGTTATTTTGCAGATTGGGAACAAATAGATTTACTTGTTTCGGAAAAATATTTTGAATCTCTGGAGAATATATTTGCATTTCTTTTTTATGTATTACCGGTGCAAGGTTTAACTAGTATTTTTGCTCTTATTGTATCTCTTGTGTTGGTTCGTATTTCTGTATCATTCATAAAAACGATTTGGGATCTGCTTCCTATTTTGTAGTAGAAAGAGGTTTGTATGTTAGATATATTCATGAAAGTCTTAGGGGCTTTAGTAACCATTTTCAAATGGCCGCTTATTATTGTATTCAGTATCATTGGATTCTTCTATTTCAGCTGCCTTTTCTGGGTGCTGGTTAAGTATATCAAAGGTGAACGTATTCAGCGCGGATCTGTCCGGAGATTAAAAAAGCGGAATGCATTAGCTAAGATCCTGATTGATGCACCCAAACAATATGTAAATGACCTGTTTAACATGAAGCCGGATTTTTTTCGTCCGCAGGGACTCATCATCTTTACCGGACGCCAGGGAAACGGAAAGACGTCGGCGCTGATGCAGTATGCAATAGAGCTGCTTGATACATATCCTAAGGCAAAATGTCTAAGCAATACAAAGTTTAAATATCAGACTGCAGCTCTCAATCATTGGAATCAGCTGATTAACTTCAAGAATGCTCATAAGGGTGTTATCGTAATCATGGACGAGCTCCAGAACTGGTTCGGCAGTAACCAGAGCCGGACTTTCCCTCCGGAGATGCTCGGAGTAATTACCCAGAACAGAAAAAACCGTCGTGTTATACTTGGCACTTCCCAGAATTTTTATCTTCTTGCAAAGGCAATCAGGAGCCAGTGTACGGAGATACGTGAGTGTATAACGCTTGCCGGAGTTGTTACCATTGTAGTGAGGCGTGAACCTATCCTGAAGGAAGACGGTGATGTGAAAGAACTTAAATTTCGTGGCATGTATTTCTTTGTTCACTCGCAAAGGCTTAGAGAGAGCTACGATACTTATGCTGTTGTGGAAGCATTAGGTAAGTCCGGATTTCAAGAGAATCCGATTATAAGGGATGAGCAGCCGACCGTGAATGTCCAGGTAAGTAAATAGAGAAAAAAAGGCACCGCCCGGAAGCAGTTGCGCGGCTCGCCGCGCAACGCTCCGGCGGTGCCTTTTTTCTCTATTTTTTCGCTCACCACGTCCTGTAATACGTGGTCTCAAAATCCCGTGTAATACAGGCTCAAAGTACTGTAAATACTGGGTTTTTTGTCAAAAAACAAATTTGACGAAATGGGGTGTTTCGTCAAATTTCGTCAAAAGGGCGATTTTGTAATACAAAGTTAGATTGTATACAAAGAGTATAAAGAAAAACGGGTGATAAATTATGATAGATAAAGGAAGTCGTTATGGAGAAAATAATCTATATTTTGAGATGAATTTAGATGATCAGGCGGAGTGGTTTGGTTATCATCGTCTTAGCTTTCTAAACAATATTGACACGTTTTATTACAGTGTAAAGTTTAAGAATGATTTTCGTTATAAGACGCATGACAAGGCAGTATTAAAGCTTCGCAAATATTTTGATATGGAATACCGCTATATGAATAATAACGAATCTGAAGGAGATATACATATACCGGGATTAAAACAGAACCTGTTGCTAAAAACGGTTACTTTCAGCCGTTTTTACAATGTCTGTTTGTCATACCCGGAATACTTTGACATATTCTTTGCGCCGGTAGTCCCGAAAGCTGCAGACGGAGGGGAATCGGTAACTTCCGAATGTGTTGTTCAGTTAAGAAGTTATATGCTCTGGCAGATGGGCGCCCGTGATGCATTTGAAAACAGTTATTATGTTATAAAAAGAATAGCGGACTATTTCGGGCTTGAGATTGACCATGTTCAGGAAAACAGAGTTGATTACTGCTGGCATACCAATTATTTGGATAATCCGGAGAGATTTTTTAGTCCGGAGAATTTTTATAAGATGCGTGTAGACCGGTTTAAAAATGCGACATATGTAACAAATAAAGTCGGTGACGAAGATTATGAAATCGACTATGTTGCGCTTGGCAAGCGGTCTGACAAGGTATTTGTCCGTATTTACCAGAAGACCAGGGAAGTTATTGAGCAGGGATATAAACCATGGTTCTTTCAGGTTTGGCAGATGAACGGCATGATATCAAAGTATGACCAGTATGTATACGAAAAGTCATATGAGAAGCGCAGCTGGTTCTACCGGTTTTATGCCCGGCTGGAATTTTACCGGGAGCATGGAGCTGATCCTGTGATGCTGGAGAAGGTAGACCGGATATTAACCGGAGTGGAAACAATCGAAGAAAATGATTTGATAAAGCTTTGCGACAAACTGACGCCAAGACTTCATTTGGTTGTCAATGTCGAGTTCCAGACCATGCGCCGGCACAGTAAGAGTTATGAGCTTGTACCGTTTAAGGATAACCGGAAGTATGGAGAAGCAAAGCGAATCTATGACTATCTGGATAACAGAAAGATTATCCAGGAATATCTGACATTCAATGTACTGCGACTTGTAAAGGCAGACGGTGAAGGCAGAAAGAGCAAGCGCGAGCTGTGTGCGTTCTGGGAAGCTCTGCGCCGTACCCGTTGCCTGGATATGAAAATGACATCAGATGAAGTGCGTTTAGTAAGAAATTACAATCGAAAACTGAATACAGAAAGCATGAAAAAGAGAGTGATTAACAGTGCAATCAGTTTAGGATTTTACACTAGAGGAATCAATGAAGACAGTCCGTTACAGGATGCATTTGAGGCTTTGATGAAATTCAATGACAATGATATTAAGTATGCAGAAAGCTACAAAAAGAAAAAACGTCTGCAGCTTAATCATCAGGAGCTTGCAGACGTCTTTGAGTCCAACGAGTTGCACCGGTTTCAACTTCTCGACCAAAATACCGGCGAACTATACGATAATGATAACCTTAATTCGCTGGATTTGCAAGAGGAATGGGAAAAAAAGCGCAGAAAGAGAGGGGATATAGATGATACTGGTCCAGGCATTTAAAAATTTTCTTTCTGACAGAATGGTGTATTGTTCTCCTGAGACAATGAAGACCTACGGAAGTCATTTGAATAATTTCTGGAAGTACCTGGAGCATGTCTATGATAAACCGGTTTCAGAGTTGGACTTTTCGGATATTCCGGAAGAACAGAATATATACAGTGGCTTTATTGTTCACATGCGTCAAAAAGGTACTGTAAAGAATGTAACAATCCGGAGTTACTGCAGAGCAGTCAAGGCATTTCTGCGTTTCTGCTATGATCAGGATTATTGCAGGGACTATATAAAAGGTGTGAAGCTGCCGCGTGATGATTCGACTCCGAAGCTGCCGCTTTATACCGCAGAAGTGGCTGCCATTGATAAGACCTTTGACCGCAGTACATTAAAGGGAAAGCGGAACTATGCTATTGTGCATTTAATGCTGGATTGTGGTCTCCGGAGTCAGGAAGTTCGTAATCTGCAGGTGGAGCATCTGGAACCGGATCACAATTTGCTACATGTAATTGATTCCAAAGGAAATAAAAGCAGGATTATACTATGTCCGGATTTTATTTTTTCGTCGATCAGTGATTATATGGCTGCATGTGGTCGCTCATCCGGATACGTGTTCCAATCGCTCCGGAGTGATGAGCTGCTAAAGAAGAATACCTTGAATCTGATGTTTGCAGATCTGAAACAAGAATCCGGAGTGAAACGGCTGCATCCGCATCTGCTCCGGCATACATTTGCAACAAGTTATCTAGTAGGCGGTGGCAATCTGGAGTTTCTGCGTGTTTTCATGGGACACTATGATTACACCGTAACCAAGAGCTACAGCTCCCTTGCTGCAGAATGTAAAATGCTGGGATTGGATATTTATAAGTTAGATAAGATATTTTTTGAAAGAGGATATTAGACATAATGATTTTGTGTAAATATGTCTAGCGCGTGCATTTAATATAGAAGAAACAGGGTATCAAAACTGATACCCTGTAAAAATGCCGTAAAATCAACAAAAAAAGCACCGTCCCCG
>CAYLWP010000100.1:0-9705 GCA_964387365.1 uncultured Roseburia sp.
ACTAATCATTGTATAGTATATCACATTATCGGCAAAAATACCAATCACGTTTGATTTTATTTTCATATTTTTGCCGTTACGGGAAATTTTGTTCTACTTCAACCAATTTGTTTTCACGCCAATTCATGATATGTTTACACAGAGACAGTCAACTTACCATGATCCATCTCATAAACTTTATCGCATAACACTTCTATATCCTCTTTGTTGTGACTTGCCAGAATAATCGTTTTTCCCTCGTCTCGTAAATTTAACAGAATCTCCCTGACATCTTCTACTCCCTGATTGTCCAATCCGTTCATTGGCTCATCCAAAATCAAAATATCCGGATTTTCCATAATCGCCTGTGCAATCCCAAGTCTCTGCCGCATACCTAAAGAATACTTCCCTACCTTCTTTTTGCTGTCCGGATCCAGGCCTACACGCTCCATGCTCTTTTTGATTTTCTTTTTTCCTATTACATTCTTAATACTTGTAAGATATTCCAGATTTTTATACCCATTATAAGATTTCAGAAAACCAGGTGTTTCAATGATAATTCCTATATTATCCGCAAAGTCCGTATCCTTACCGATTTCTTTTCCGTCTACAATTACTTTACCGCTGGTAGGCTTTAGGAATCCGATAATTGTTTTAAACAAAACCGTTTTCCCGGAGCCATTTCTTCCTATGATTCCGTAAATTTTTCCTTTTTTGAACTCTATTGAAACATTATCAAGAGCTGTGTCCGTTCCAAATTTCTTTGATATATTCTCTACTTTTATAACGCTTTCCATGATATTAAGCTCCTTCCATTCCTTTCGTTTTCAGCATATATCCACCTAGCAAATAGCAGCCTATGATGATTGCAGCCTGCACAGCAATCACGCATATGACAGAAAATCCATACCTGTTTTCATATAAGTTACTCTGCACATACATACCCCATGAACCAAACATAAAACGTGCAATTTCTTTTGTGCGAAAGGCACTTAAAAAAGTTAGTCCTTCCATAAGCAGCAGTACAGCCGGTATCATTTTTCTTATATTCATTGTTTCCATAAAAAGGAACAATGAATATAAAACTATTACGTGAACTGTCCACAAAACAGAAATCACTAATATTTCTTTCAGACTGCCTGTTTTGTCTGTTCATCCCCAGACGAAAACTAATAACCAATAAATAAATTCCTATCGTAAACAACCAGCGCCCCAAAGGAATAAGCGGAAGCACATCCATCTCATCCATGGGAACACCTGCGAATAACTGAAAAAATAAAGATATTCCCATTTATTCCTCCTCCACTGCATCCTTAAAATCCACTCGTCCAATCAACCATAAAGAAATCAATGCCAAAATCAAAATTATTCCTGCAAACAAAAATACTGTGTTCCATTCTCCACCACTCCCATCTATGGAATATCCGGGTATCGCTTTTGCCATGAATGAAAGATTTACAAATCCTTCCTGCTGTAATAAGTACCCGAATAACTGTATGCCAAACACAATCAGTATTCCGTAAATTTCTTTTAACAAAAGGTTGCACACATAAAGCAAAATACCTAATACTACCAGATATAAGTACAAAAAAGCGAATGTAGTTATAAACGCCTGTGGAACCGTCATATTTTCCATGATATTCGCCCATCCAAATGTCATGTTATATTTCACGCCTAATCTGTTTCCGGTATCCATTGCAAGGTCATAGACCGGACTGCTCCCCCAAAAAACTGCTGGCAATGACTGACACCGTTGCAATACAGGTAACAAATAGAAATGCCTGAACCATAATGTACCAGAGCATGGCTATGTTCCACCTTTTGCGACTGCTCCTGTATAAAGTCAAATATGTGTTTCCTTTTACAAAAGGGGCATCTGATATAATAAGCAGCCATCCAAGTACCAAAAACAGTATCGTCTTATCATGATGTTCGACAACAATAAAAGCTTCCAAAATATTAATCGGCTCTCCTGTATCCCATACATACTGCATGAAATTATTCATCCAATAACCAAACAATGCAATTCCCATAATGAAACCCTGACAATGGGTAGCTATTCAGTTCCTCTCCCCGCATAAGCCAGACCGGGTTCAAAAGCGGCACTTTGCCCAACGCCAGCCACATCGCTTCATACAACACAAACGGTGCTATCAAAGCCACATATTTATTTGGTAGCCATACTGCAAAAGCCAGCCCTGCCAATGCCCATATACAGCCAAACAGGAATCCTAACAATACCTTCCAAAGAAAGATATACCACTCCCCATAGGTTTCTATGTAAGAAATCAACACCATTCCTGACATAAGTCCCTCGTCACTTCCCGACGGGATTCCGGGAATGCCGCAGCAATAAACAATACACATGGCAATGAAAAAAGGAATAGCCATCATAACGC
The DNA here is from genome assembly GCA_964387365.1 of uncultured Roseburia sp. GTDB lineage: Bacteria > Bacillota > Clostridia > Lachnospirales > Lachnospiraceae > COE1. The sequence continues at coordinate 2,379 of CAYLWP010000100.1, forward strand.
CTCCCGATAGTGCAACCGTCACAATGCGGGTAATCCCGAATTTTTTCCATGACATTCTGGAATAGATCATTTTCAAATATCCGCTGCTATACTTTTCACAAAAGGCAGACGCATACGCAAGCCCCGGAAATATGGCAGCAAAAGGACCAAATCCCGATGCAGCAAATATTTCAATCATAATATGATAACTGCTTCTGTCAGCACTGCCTTATCGCTGTCACTCCCATGCCTTCGTATGACGGTGTAAACTTAACTTCATAAAATGTGACACTTTCACTCTGATACATAGTAATCATATAAATATGAATTTTCTCCATGCCAATTTCAGTAAGCTTATCCAACAATACTTCTTCTGCATTCCTATAAATTTCTTCATAGTCTGCCTGATTTAAAATGGTTTCTCTCCCAGACTTATAAATAGAATTACATTTGTCCAGTAAAGCATCCTCCCTATAAGAAGCACCTGTACCATACGAAAAACTTGCTGACTTTTGCCCGTCTGACATTTTATAGATATCTGCTATACCAAAGACGGAATATAACGCACGTTCTTCACTTTGTTCATTTTCTGTTTCAAATTGCTCTCTTTCTTTTTGTGCTTCCTCTGACAAATCATTGATTGTACCCGAATTACTTCCCAGAAAATCTGTCAAAAGCTCTTTTGTAAGCGAATCATTTTCCCGAAGTACCATGTGATAAACGTTATCCGGCATATCCGGCATCTGTGCCTGAATTCTGATAGCATTATCTTCTGTTTCAATCGTACTGATGATTTCCTGCATATCATCTTCGCTTTCTGTTCCCGTCTCATTCACTATTTCAGCCACTTCCTTTTCCACGGACCCCTTTGCATGAAGGATGTCTCCATTAGATGAACTTTCCGGAGCCTTCTGACAACCACATACAGCAACTGACATCAGCGCTACTACAACTACTAAGCTAAAAATTTTATTTCTCATAATTGCCTCCTGTGCGTTTTATTATGAGCATATTATAAATGCAATTCTCTCTGTTTTCCTTTGTCTGGCGAAATCCGACCACGTTATTGCCGAAATCAGCCCAAAAAAGCTGTTACAAAATCATATCGTATCAATCACACATGAGTTTGTAACAGCTCCCTACTACATATCCTTTACATACATCATAATATCCGCTTCCATAGAACCATTCTCACACAAAAACTCCATGTCTCCATGATATTTTTCCACAATTCTCTGCACATTTTTCAGTCCTATGCCATGATTTATCTTATCTGCTTTTGTTGTTTCAAGTATATTCCTCTTTCCTTTGGCAATCCCTTGGCAACTATTGCAAATATTCAAAAATAAAACTCCCTTATCAAGCTTCATCGTTATTCTCAGCTTCTTTTCTTCTGTCTGCACAGAAGCATCTATTGCATTATCCAGCAGATTTCCCAATACTACATTCAAATCAAAAGAATGTAAATTCAGCTTTTCCGGGATACTGATTTTAATTTCAACCAGATTCAGTACATCTTTTGCCTTTTGAATTTTATAATTCAAGAGACTGTCAATGGTATCATTCCCTGTAGCAACATACTCCTGCGGATTCTTCATAAAGTGCTGCATGGAATCTAAGTAGTTGTCGGCTTCCTCCACTTCCTTCTTTTGCACTAATGCCTGCAATGCTAAGATATGATTTTTCATATCATGCCACAAAGCCCGGATGCGGTTCTGGGATTCCATAATCACATACAACTGATTCTGATATGCGTATGTCTGCTGCTTATAAATATCATTGTCCCTTAAATGGATATAATTTTCTAACAGCACATTATAGAGCAAGAACACACTGATGTTAATAATCAACGTGCAGCAACAAATCAGTAGTGCAAACATACTCTCCAGATTTCCGAGCATCAGTACACTTAGTATAATGACACTCATTGCCGGTATTACAATCAGTAATAATGTCTGCTTTTTATCAAAAGCCATTTCTTTTCCATCGTCAGGAAAATTCTTACCTCTGTAAGAATTAGAAATATGATTTATCGCTGCAACACATATCAGCATCAGCAACGCTTGAACTGCCGGTTGCTGAAATTTGGCAAGTTCTCCAAAAATAAAACGCACAATTAAAGAACAAGCCATATCAAGGCTGAACATCACAAGAGATACCCATAACCTCTTTTTCCGGATTTCCTGTTAAAAACAGGTAAGCGTTATCATACCCAGACAATTACATACTTCATATATCACAGACACCTGAAAAATGCTGTACACGATTGTTGTCAACAGGCAATACGCCCCCAGACCGATTTTCAGAGATTTCTTCTCCGCATCATCTACTGACAGGAAAATATCCATGACTTTTTTTCAATAATAATGTTCTAAGAACATTTACAATTAACACAATGATTGGACTATAGGATTCCATCACTCATATTCGCTTTCTGATATTGTTTTATTTTACTTCTGGTTTCTTTTCTGTATGGTTTGCTGATATTCAGATTTTCCCCATTTACCATTTTTACTGTTTCATAGGAATACTCACTGACATAAGCCCGGTTAATGATATAGGACTGATGAATCATGATAAAATCAGCCGTAAGATTCTCCGCTATGCTTTTGAGCTTCCCATAAAACTCTTCCTCTCCATCCTTTTTTACAATTACAATTTTCTTGTCCATGCTCGTAAAATAAGCAATATCTTTTATTGGAACTCTGAATACCGAATTACCTTTTTGATACTCAAAATAGGCATCCACACTTCTTTTTTGCTTTATGCTTCTTGCCAGCACTTCTTTTAATTGTTCGGCAGAAACAGGCTTAATCAGAAAATCCAATGGCTGCACTTTAAATAACTGCATGGCATAGCTTTCTTTGGAAGAAATATATACGATATGCGTCTGCATATCTTCCAGCTCATTGCGAATAAAATTCCCTACTGAAATACCGTTCTTCCGGACTAATTCAATGTCCAGAAACAGCAAGTCCACTTCTATTCCCTTTTTCAAATCGTTCTGAATACTCTCGCCCGAATACCATACATCAATTTCAACTTTTATCGCTAACTCTTTTGAAAGCCCATAAATTTGTTCTTCCAAAACAGAGCATAAAATCTTATCATCATCACAAATTCCAATCCTGTACATGGTCATTTCCTTTCAGTCAAAGTGGATTTTGATTACCGCTCAATCAAATCTTCAAAAGAAAGAACCTTGAAAATATCGCTATACTTCCTGCCTGAATACCATTGGTAATAAGCAATAGCCCAACCAATCCATTACTTTATTCCATCCCCAAAAGCTTCCTCTTCCTCTCAATCATCTCATCGATTTTCTCAATGTAAAGCCCTACATCCTTCACATTATCGCATCGTTCAATCCTGCCATCACTAAAGACTCTCTTGGTGATACTTCCTGCGCCTAATGCGACGATGGTCTGAACCTCTTCCATGATTAATATGTTATAGATTCCGTACTTGCCTTCTCTTGCATATCCTACATTTTCAAAGTTACCTGACATATTTTTCTGTCTGTACAGATAATATGGCTGCATCTGCATAGCCTCTGCGCCTGCCGCCGCAATCTCCATGGTTCTGTCGGTATTCTTAAGCGTTGCAATACCATTTTCCTCAATCCACCGGCTCAGCTTGGAAGCACGCTTAATCGCCAGCGAATGTACCGTTAAGCTGTCCGGATTAAGCTTCTTAATCTCTTCGATGGTATGCTCCACATCTTCCTCCAGCTCACCTGGAAGCCCAAGGATAATATCCATATTGATATTGTCAAAGCCAACCTCGCGCGCCAGCGCGTATGCATCCTTTACCTGCTGTACGGTGTGGCGTCTTCCGATTGCCTTTAACGTTTCATCCTTCATGGTCTGTGGATTAACGGAGATTCTGGTAACGCCATACTTTTTCAGAACCTCCAGCTTTTCCTTGGTAATACTGTCGGAGCGTCCTGCCTCCACGGTAAATTCCTTCACCTGACTCCAGTCAAAGGAAGCCTTTACTCTGGATAACAGCCACTCCAAGTCCTCTGCCTCCAGAGTGGTTGGTGTACCGCCACCGATATAAACCGTATCAAGAATCTTGTCCTTATAAGCTTCGGAAATATACTGTATCTCCTTATATAATGCCTCTAAATATTCCTGCATTCTCTGACGCCAGATAGCAATCGGATACGATGTAAAGGAACAGTATAAACAGGTTGTCGGACAGAACGGAATGCCGATATAAAGACTGTAACCGTCCTGATAATGAATCCGGTCAAGTAATGCCTTTTCTCTTTTTGCGATATCGAGGCTTAACGCTGCCTTTTCATCACTTACCGCATGTGTTTCCTGCAGCTTACCGATAATTTCCTCATCGTTCATTCCCTCCGCTAACATTCCCATCGGAAGCTTGGTTGGTCTGATTCCCGTTAAATTGCCCCACGGAAGTTTTTTGCCGGAGTAATCACACAGGTCATGATATAATGCAAGCTTACAGCTGTTCTTGTATAAATGAACACCTGTTGCTTCATCTGTTCCGCTTATCTTGTCCACCGCTAAAAGATTCGTATACTGTTTTTTTCCACATTCCGCACTTGCTGCAAACATAACCTCGATTTTATCATCATAAAATATAACCTCTACATACTGCTCGCCCTTCTGTGGCGCTCCTTCCTGAACCACCTTCACTTCCTGCTCCGGATAAAACGCCTTGATTAACGAATGTAAATCATACTGAAAGCTTTCTTTATTCGTAAATACCTTAATCACTTCTCCAACCATGCCTTTCTTTGCAATACACACCACTCTAACCCTATCACATAATAAATCCGTGTTTCTATAAACACGGATTATATTTTTTCTCATATTCGACAGTTGTCTTATCTCCATGGCCGGACAAAAGCTTTGTATCCTCCGGCAAGGTAAAAATCCTCTCACGAATTGACTTCACTAATGCAGCCCCGGAGCCGGAATAAAAATCCGTTCTTCCTACGGAGCAGTTAAATATGGTATCTCCACAGAACAGATATCCATCCTCTGCATCATAGTAACAGCAGCCACCCTGTGTATGTCCCGGTGTATGAATCACCTGAAAATGAATTCCTGCCATATCAAATTCCTGCTTATCGTGAAAATACTCGTCTGCATCAAAGCCATAGGCCTCTCCAAACCAGCCTGATAAATTTTTTCTCGGGTCCTTTAATATCTCTGCCTCATCTTCATAGGCATAGATTTTTGCTCCGCTTAATTCCTTGAGCTTCAGGGCACCGCCGGTATGGTCACCATGACCGTGTGTCAGAAGAATGCCTGCCACCTTTTCAAAGCCAAGACTCTTCACATCATTATATACGGTTTCTCCGCTGTCACCCGGATCAATGACTACGATTTCTCCGGCACCCTCTTTAAATACATAGTAACAGTTCGTACTGCATGCACTTAATACACGTCTTTTTACCTTTAACTCTGCCATATCAGCCCGTTGTCCTTTCAATATCAATTACATTTTCTATCAGACGAAGCTTGTCAATAATCGTATTCAGCTCTCCACGGCTTCTTATCTCAAAGGTAACAGCCATGGTCGCGATACCCTGCTTACTCGTTCTCGTATTCATGGACTGAATATCGATATTCTTCTCCGTCAGGGTTTTGGAGATGTCAGCAAGAAGACCGCTTCTGTTATGTGCATAAATGACAATCTCTGCAAAATATTTTTCCTTGCTGAAATCAATATCCTCCGGCTGCCACTCTGCATCAATCAGTCTCTCTCTTTCCATCTCGGAAAGTCCTATAATATTAACACAGTCGGTACGATGAATCGAAACTCCGCGTCCTCTGGTAACAAAGCCAACAATCTCGTCCCCCGGAACCGGTGCACAGCAACGCGAAAAACGTACCGCAACATCGTGTATTCCCTTAACGGTGATTCCGTTCTTGGACTTCTGATTGGTTGGCTTATGCTGAAAGTTCTGCGCATTTTCCTGTATGGTTGCCAGAATTTCTTCGTCACTTGCCTGCTTCTTGTGATCCTTGTTATACAGCTCAAGCATACGGTTAACAATCTGGCCTTCCTTTAAGGCGCCATGTCCCATTGCCGCGAGTACGGACTCCCAGTCACGAAAACCGTATTTACGCATGATTGCGTTTTCATATTCCGGCTTCAGAATATCTGCCGTATTGATACTTCTGGACTTACAATAGCTCAAAAAGACTTCTCGGCCCTTTACTACATTGTCTTCCTTTAACTCATTCTTAAACCACTGGCTAATCTTGTTCTTTGCCTGTGAGGACTTCACGATATTCAGCCAGTCACGGCTCGGACCCTTGGAATTCTGCGATGTCAGAATCTCAATACAGTCACCGTTATTAATGGTATAGTCAATCGTTACCAGCTTACCGTTTACTCTGGCACCAATCATTTTATTACCGACTGCACTGTGAATGCTGTATGCAAAGTCAATCGGTGTAGAACCGGCCGGAAGATTTTTAACATCTCCGGTCGGGGTAAAGCAATATACATGATCTGAGAATAAGTCGAGATCACTCTTAAGGAGCTTCAAAAACTCCTTGTTATCCGACATGTCTCTCTGCCATTCCAGAATCTGGCTCAGCCACGCAAGCTTCTCCTCCTCGCCGCCTGCGGAAGTCTTTCCGTCGCTTGTTTCCTTATATTTCCAATGAGCTGCGATACCGAACTCCGCAACCCTATGCATCTCAAAGGTTCTGATCTGAATCTCAAAAGGCTGTCCTGTCGAACCGACCAGTGTCGTATGCAGAGACTGGTACATGTTTGTCTTAGGCATCGCTATATAGTCCTTAAAGCGTCCCGGCATCGGCTTATACATCTCATGAATAACGCCAAGTGCCGCATAGCAATCCTTCACGGAATCTACAATAATGCGGACAGCAAACAAGTCATAAATCTGGTCTAGTGTCTTATTCTGATTCTTCATCTTCTTATAAATACTGAAGAAATGCTTTACACGACCGTCAATCTGCGCTTCAATCCCTGCATTTGCAATATGCTCACTAACCTCGTCCACAATGTCCTGTACATAGGTTTCTCTGACACTTTTACGAAGTGCTATCTTATCTACCAAATCATAATAAGCTTCCGGCTCCAGATACTTTAACGCCAGGTCATCCAGCTCAACCTTAATCTTGGAAATACCGAGTCTTTCAGCAAGAGGAGAATAAATATCAAGTGTTTCTCTTGCAATACGCTGCTGCTTTTCGGCCGGCATATGCTTCAAGGTACGCATGTTGTGAAGTCTGTCGGCCAGCTTAATAATAATCACTCGGATATCCTTTGCCATGGCAAGAAACATCTTACGCAAATTCTCAGCCTGCATGTCCTCACGGCTTGCCGGACC
>CAYLWP010000101.1:0-9602 GCA_964387365.1 uncultured Roseburia sp.
ACGCATGCCTGCGACCTGCTTCTCCATCTTCAAATCCCCTGTCGAAACCTTTACTGACCCGTGTTTCATACAGACAACCTGTATCTGAAGGTTACCGCTCACTCCGTTCCGGTAACTTGTAAAAATCCATCCGGAATTTGCTTCGCAAACGGATCCTCACTTGCTTGTTTATTATATTAAATACGCTGACCAAAGTCAATGTTAATACAGGTTTTTTACCTTAAATTCACGCTCTGTCTCGCGTCTTTGGTCCTTCTTTGCAATGTCATCTCTCTTATCATAGAGCTTCTTACCCTTTGCAAGACCAATCTCAATCTTTGCTCTGCCGTTGCTGAAATAAACCTGCAACGGAACAAGCGTATATCCTTTTTCCTTTATCTTGCCAATAAGCTTATTGATTTCCTGCTTATGTAACAACAGTTTCTTTACGCGTAACGGATCCTTATTGAAAATATTACCCTTTTCATAAGGGGAGACGTGCATGCCATAGACAAACACCTCTCCGTTCTCAATACGCACAAAGGCTTCCTTGATACTGCACTTGCCCATTCGCAGAGACTTAACCTCTGTTCCGTGCAGGGCAATGCCGCATTCATACTTTTCTTCGATGAAATAGTCATGGTATGCCTTTTTATTATTGGCTACCAGCTTCATGGTTTCCTTTGCCATATATCACTTTCCCTTTCTGCGGATTTGTGCCATTCACAATATTTGCAAAACGAACTCTGTTCGTTTGCGGAAAATCTTCCGTTTATGAATTTTCCGCATTCATTTCCCATTCCTCAGGAATGACAAAATCAATTGTTCTGGCTATTTTATCGGTTGCATTCACGCGAACCTTTATCCTCTCGCCAAGCTTATAACGTTTACCCGTAGCCTGTCCGACCATCTCATAGGCTTCCTCGTCATAATAAAAGTAATCGCCCGGCAACATGGACACATGAATCATTCCCTCAATCGTATTCGGAAGCTCTACATACACGCCCCATGCAGTAATGGAAGAAATAACACCCTCATAAATCTCGCCGATTCTTTCCTCCATATATTCCACTTTTTTGAGCTTATCAGTCTCACGCTCTGCCTCATCTGCACGGCGCTCCATTTCCGATGAATGCTTTGCCACCTCAGGTAAAAGCTCCTGATAATGTTCGATTCTCTTTTCATTCATCCTGCCACGCAGCTGTTCCTTAATGATGCGGTGAATCTGCAGATCCGGATAACGTCTGATTGGCGAGGTAAAGTGGCAATAGTACTGGCATGCAAGTCCGAAATGTCCGGTACAATCCACCGTGTACTTAGCCTGCTTCATACTTCTTAGTGTCAGACGGCTGATTAATGCCTCCTCCGGTGTATCTTCGATTTTTACCAAAAGCTTCTGCAGTTCCTTCGGATGCACCTCGTCCTGCTTGCTTTTGAGTGTATAACCAAAGTTTCTGATAAAGGTTGCAAGCTTCTCCACCTTCTCAGAATCAGGATTGTCGTGTGTACGATATACAAAAGGCAGCTCCATCCAGTAAAAGTGCTGTGCAACCGTTTCATTGGCAATCAGCATAAAGTCCTCGATAATCTTTGTTGCCACATTTCTGTCATACGGTTTGATATCTACAGGATGTCCCTGTTTATCAAGAATAATCTTGGTTTCCGGGAAGTCGAAGTCAATTGAACCTCTCTTTCTACGCTTCTCGCGCAAAAGAGAAGCCAGCTCCTTCATCATTTCAAACATCGGAACAAGTTCTTCGTATTCCTTGATTTCTGTCTCGTCCTTATCCTCAAGAATCTTCTTCACATTGGTATAGGACATTCTCCTGTCCACACGAATGACCGATTCCACAATATCATGTCCTACGACCTCACCCTTGCCGTCAATCGTCATAAGGCAGCTTAAGGCCAGTCTGTCAACACCTGCATTCAGGGAACATATGCCATTGGAAAGTGTATGCGGAAGCATCGGAATTACTCTGTCTACCAGATACACACTGGTTCCTCTTGTTTTGGCCTCCCAATCAAGAGCGGAATTCTCCTGCACATAGTTTGTCACATCTGCAATGTGCACGCCTAGCTTATAGAAGTCTCCTTCCTTCGACAGACTGACAGCATCGTCAAGGTCCTTGGCATCCTCACCGTCAATTGTAACCATCTGTACGTTACGCAGGTCTTTTCTGCCTGCCATATCAGCTTCCGATACCTCTTTGGCAACCTTTTCTGCCTGATTCAGCACCTTCTCGGCAAATTCCACCGGAAGCTCATACCCTCTGACAATAGACATGATATCCACACCGGGGTCATTGGCATGTCCCAGAATCTCTACAATCTTACCCTCCGGCTTCCTGTTATCACGGCCGTAATCCGTAATCTCACAGACTACCTTGTGACCGGATACTGCTCCCTTCGAGCGTTCCGTCGGCACAAAAATATCCTTACAAATCTTACTGTTATCCGGAATCACAAAGCCAAAGTTCTTGTTGCTCTTATCAAACATACCCACAATCTGTTTCATGCCACGGGCAACAATTTCAACAACCTGTGCCTCCTGACGCTTACCGCCCTTGCCTGACAGCAAGGCTACCCGTACGGTATCCTTGTGGAATGCACCGTTGATAAAGCCCTCCGGGATATACAAATCCTCTTCTCTGCCCTCAATCTCGACAAAGCCAAAGCCCTTCGGATGACTGATAAAGGTTCCCACCAGGTTCTCCTCCGAACGCTTTGCACGTATAAATTTACCCTTCTTGGTAAGCGAAACCTTTCCTTCCGCAAGAAGCTCATTCATAATCCGGTTCAGCTCGTCTCTATCTTCCTTAGCAACCTGAAGCATAACGGCAAGCTCTTTCTCCTTCATCGGAACATAGAACTCCTGCTCCATTAGCTCTAATATAATCTTTTTTCTCTTGTCACTTGATTTCTTTTCCATTCGCACCTCCCCCTTTCCATTATATGATGTGTCAGTTTAAATAAGAACGTGCAACAGCGCGAATAAGCAGCGTCATCTCTTCCGGCACACTGTATTTTTACGCGAATAAGCACCTCGCGAACTTCGTTCGCTCGGTCGCGTTGCGCGTCATAGTAATACAGTGAAAAATGTATGCAAGCATCCATTTTCGTTGTATTACCATGACTTTGCTTATTCGCGCAAAAAAACACTCTTTTGCAAGAGTGTTTTGAATGTTAGAAATTAAGATTTAATACTACGGCAAGTACCATAAACGCTACGCCAAGGGCTGTTGTAAGCTTTACAAGCAAACCTTCCATGGAACGTCCTTTATTCTTTCCCCAGTAGGATTCTGCTGCACCACTAATTGCACCGAGTCCTGCTGACTTACCTTCCTGCATCAAAACAATCACTGTAAATACGATTGATATTATTATTAACAAAATAGTAAGAACTATTCTCAAAACTGCCATTTCTACACCTCCTAAGGCCAGGTAAATTTCCTGTCACGAAGTAGAGTTTAACATAATATTGAAAAATTTTCAACAATATTTTTTACTTTTCCTTCTACTTTTGCTTCTTCTTTTTCATCAGAATCACTGCATTCCATACCACTGCTACGACAAACAGAACAATTCCCAGCATCTGTGATACGGCAATCTGCGTTCCCGGTATAAGAAGCTGGTCTGTTCTTAAGCTCTCAACGAAGAATCGTACAATTCCGTATCCGCCAAGATAGAACAGAATCATCTGTCCGTTATATTTTTTCTTTTTACGATACAGATACATTAATATCAGTACAATAAGATTTCCGAATCCTTCATACAAAAAGGTCGGATGAACCTGAATAAAGTTCACTTCTCCCATACCTGCCATTCCGGCAAGATGTGAATCCGTAATATCCTGTGCTCTTACCGCATCAACAGGAAGTCTCATCGCAAACAGCGAATCCGTAAATTGGCCGAATGCTTCCCTGTTAAAGAAATTACCCCATCTTCCGATAATCTGACCGAGAACCAGACCAAACACACCGCAATCACCAAGCAGAAATGGTGTAATCTTCTTAATTCTGCAATATACAAATAATGTTATAACGGCTCCGATAACGCCTCCGTAGATTGCCATTCCACCCTGTCTGGTATTCAAGATGCTGAGCAGATTGTCCTTATACTGTTCCCATGAAAAAATAACATAATATAGTCTTGCTCCAATCACAGAGAATATTACTGCATAGATAGCAAAGTCCCATATGATATCGGTATCCATTTTTTCCTTTTTTGCTATGTGTACTGCCATCAGTACGCCAAGAAGCACACCGATTCCGATAATCAAACCGTAAAAGGCGATATCAAAGCCAAAAACGGTAAATTTTCTTGGTATGTTTTCCAGATATATACCCAGATGCGGAAATGCAATATCTGTTACGTCCATTATATCCGGCATATCTTATCCCTCACTTCTATACGTTGAATCTAAACAGGATTACATCTCCATCCTGTACGACATATTCTTTTCCTTCCAGTCTTACCAGACCTTTTTCCTTTGCAGCTGCGATAGAACCGTTCTCTAATAAATCACTGTAGTTCACAACCTCGGCACGGATAAATCCACGTTCAAAGTCTGTATGAATCTTTCCTGCTGCCTGCGGTGCCTTTGTTCCAACCTTAATTGTCCAGGCACGACACTCATCCTCACCTGCTGTTAAGAAGCTGATAAGTCCCAGCAAACGATAGCTTGCTGCTATCAGTTTATCCAATCCTGACTCTGATAATCCTAACTCCTCTAAGAACATTGCCTTTTCATCATCATCAAGCTCAGAGATTTCTTCCTCTATCTGTGCGCAGATTACGAATACTTCAAAGCCTTCCTTCGCAGCAAATTCTCTGACTGCCTTAACGCCTTCATTGTCAGCACCGTCATTGGCAAGCTCGTCCTCTGCTACGTTTGCCGCAAAGATAACCGGCTTGTCTGTTAACAGATTATAACCGTTTCTCCACAGAATCTCTTCCTCATCCTCTGTAACAAAGCTCTTAGCCATATTACCATCTTCCAGATGTGCCTTTAATCTTTCTACCAGTGCAAGCTCTTTCGCCTGTGTCTTGTCATTCTTGGCCCCACGGGAAACCTTTGCAATTCTTCTCTCCAGAATCTCAATATCAGAGAAGATCAACTCAAGATTAATGGTCTCAATATCTCTAATCGGGTTGATGCTTCCGTCAACATGTACAATATTCGTATTCTCAAAGCATCTTACTACATGAACAATAGCATCTACTTCACGAATATTGGCAAGAAACTGGTTACCAAGACCTTCACCCTTAGAAGCGCCCTTTACCAGACCTGCGATATCTACGAACTCAATGACAGCCGGTGTAACCTTCTTGGTATTGTATAATTCACCAAGCTTCTTAATTCTCTCATCCGGTACCGCAACAACACCTACATTCGGGTCGATGGTACAGAAAGGATAGTTCGCTGACTCTGCTCCTGCCTTTGTTAATGAATTAAATAATGTACTCTTTCCTACGTTCGGTAATCCAACGATTCCTAATTTCATTTCTATTTATACCTCCTGTTTTCCTTAGGTTAACATCCCATAATCTCTAAAAACGCCTTTGTATTTGCTGCGATATCGCCCTTAAATACAGCGGAGCCCGCAACAATCACATCAGCACCTGCATCAAGATTCATCTGCAGGTTATCAAGCTTCACACCACCGTCGATTTCAAGCTGGCAGTCGAGCTTTCTGTCGTTGATGACAGCTCTTACTTCGCTGATTTTATCGGTACATTCCGGAATGTAAGCCTGTCCGCCAAAGCCCGGATTTACTGTCATAACAAGCACCATATCCACCATCTCGATATAAGGAAGAATTTCCTTAACAGGTGTGCCCGGATTAAGTGCAATGCCTGCCTTTGCACCTAAGCTTCTGATTTTCTTTAATGTTTCCTCTATGCAATCGCATGCCTCCACATGAATCGTTACACTGTCTGCTCCGCATTTTATAAATTCTTCCACGTAGCGCTCAGGCTTAGTAACCATCATGTGCACATCAAAAAACATATCAGTGCGTGGTCTTAAACAGGATACAATAGGCATACCGAAAGAAATGGATGGAACAAATACCCCATCCATAACATCAATATGGACATATTGTGCACCTGCATTGCCAATCTCTTCAACCTGTTTGCCAAGCTCACAAAAGTCAGCAGATAAAATAGATGGTGCTAAATAATTCATATCAATATTTCCTCTTTTCTTTTTCTCTTAGTTCTTCGTAAAACATGACATAATTGTCATATCTTATCTTATGTATTTTTCCGGCTTCTACGGCATCCCGGACACCGCATACCGGTTCGTGAATATGAACGCAGCCTAAAAATTTACACTTATCCTCATATTCTTCAAATTCCGGATAGTAGGTTTTCAGCTCCTCCTTTTCCATGTCAAACAGGGACAAAGAGCTGAAGCCCGGCGTATCCATGATATAGGTGTTATCCGATATCGTAATCAGCTCGGAGTGACGCGTGGTATGCTTTCCACGCTCGATCTTCTCGCTGATTGATCCCGTTTCCATTGTCTTACTCTTTTGCAGACAATTGATGATGGATGACTTGCCGACACCGCTTGGACCCGCCACTGCTGTTGTTTTCCCTTTCAGTAGCTGCTGCAGCTTTGTCATGCCCTCCTTTTTCATGGCACTGGTAAATACAACACTGCACTTGCTGTTTTCATATATGGATCGAAGCTTCTCGCGCTCCTCCTTTGTTGCGATATCACGCTTATTGAAGCAAATAATACAGGTAAGCCCCTGTTGCTCCATCATAATCAGAAAACGGTCAAGCAGATTGTAATTCGGCTCCGGTTTTGACATTGCAAAAATCAGTAACGCCTGATCAATATTGGCAACTGCCGGTCGGATTAAGGAGCTTCTTCTTGGGAGTATCTCGGAGATATTCCCTTTGAAGTTCTCTGCATCCGTTATTTCTATCTCAACATCATCACCGACAAGCGGCTTAATATTTTCTTTTCTGAATATGCCCTTCGCCTTACATTCATAGGTTCCCTTACCACTTACATGAACGTAATAGAAGCCTGCAATTCCTTTGATAATCTTTCCCTGCATCCGCAATCCCTTATTCCTTTACGAATTGTACATTCTGTTGTGTCTGTGCCAGTGCCTGATTCATCTGCACTGCCTGATTACCCTCTGAATCGGTTACGATTTGCTCTACACTCTTCAGATAAGATATGGTTACAATTCCGTATGCGGACGAGCTTGAAAAACCGCTCAGATTAATATTCACCGGAAAAGACGTCACATTCTGGGAATACCACAGCTGCTGCAATCCGTCTGCCGTAGTAAGAATAACCTCAGCATTACCGCCCGTATAGTCTGCCGGTGCGGGAATACTTAAGTTACAGCTATAGGTTGCAACCTCAGTTCCGATACTAATCTTAAGATCAACTATGGTTCCCTGATTCACGGTTGTTCCCTCCGCAAAGCTCTGATAGCAGATTAAGCCTGCTCCATACTCTGCACTGTAAGATTCCTCTACCTTACCCACAACAAGACCTGCTGCCTCAAGTGTGCTGACTGCCGCCTCCTGCGTGTAACCAAGTACACCCGGCATACGCACATCAACTTGCTCAGCTCCCTTACTGATTACAATCGTAATCTCAGACTCGATACCGGCTATTGACTCCCCCTCCGGTGACTGTCTGATAATAATACCTTTTCCGTATTCCGTTGAATATTCATCGGTTTTATTCACACGAAATCCTTCATTTGTAAGCTTTGCCGTACCCTCAGCCTCAAAAAGGCCTACCACGTCCGGCACTGTAAGTCCCTCGCTTCCTGCACTGACTGACAGGACAATTGTCGCATTGCGGATAATCTTATCCTTAGCCAATACCTCCTGACCATCCTCCAACGCCGCGGAAATAACGGTATCCTTGTCGTATTCCGTTGACTCTACATACTCAGTTCTGCAGCCCAGACCCACACTTTGCAGTGCGTCCTTTACCACCTGTAGCTCCTTTCCTGCAAACTCCGGCATAACAGAGCGCTCCACTTCCTCTTTCCCTGTAGTCGGATTGTTCTGTGTATGCTCTGTTCCGAAAAGTCCAAAGGTTCTTCCTGCGAAGTAAAGTAAGATACATCCGATAATAATTGCTGTAACAACCGTTATTATCGTCGTGACAGTTTCAGCCTTTGGATTATAATCATATTCATCCTTGCCGTTTTTGTAATTCGTATCCTCTTCAAAATCAAAATTTCTAAGATTTTTCCTGTTTACCGTATTGGATTCCGGCTTGGAATAAGCTGTATATTCTTTCTTTTTCGGCACAGTCTTTTTCTGCGCCTTTTTCACATGCTTCGCTTTATTGCCTGTATGCTGTTTTTTCCCGTTTTTTCCGGCTGTGGAAGCCCCTGTGCCCGTTGCAGTCTCCGTTCTTCGCTTCGTGCGGATAACCTGCAGCTCCTCAGGACTTGCGTACTGTTCCCTGCGAATCGGTCTTTCCGTCACCGAGCTCTTCGGTACTGCCTGCTCCTGTGGCTCCACGGACGTTGCAACAGGTGTCTCTGTTGATTCCGGTTCCCTGCTGTTCATCGCCGGTACAACTCTTGTCTTGCCGGCATCGTCTGCCGTATCAATCTGTACAAAGTCCTCATCAGGACTGATTAAGGAATGCTTTAAATCCTTAATCATCTCAGCCATCGTCTGATATCTGCGATCGGGACTCTTCTGTGTGCACTTTAATACGATTTTTTCTACACTGATTGGTATCTCAGGCACAAACTCCTTCGGCGAGGGCATTTCGTCCTGAATATGCTTAATCGCTATGGACACCGTTGTGTCACCGTTAAACGGCACCCGGCCTGTCAACATCTCAAAAAAGGTGATTCCCATGGAATAGATATCACTTTTTGCATCAGAAAAACCGCCTCTTGCCTGCTCCGGTGAAGTATAGTGCACCGACCCCATGACATTCGAGGTTATGGTATTGCTTGTCGCCGCCTTCGCAATTCCAAAGTCAGTAACCTTTACCTTGCCCTCTCTGGAAATAATAATATTCTGCGGTTTAATATCTCTATGAATAATATGATTGTTATGGGCAGCTTCAATTCCCATTGCCACCTGAATGGCAATACTGATTGCTTCCTTTGGAGTCAGTCTTACCTTTTTCTCAATATATTTCTTGAGTGTAATTCCCTCCACAAGCTCCATAACAATGTAGTGAATACCGTTCTCTTCACCTACATCATATACATTTACAATATTAGGGTGCATCAGTCCTGCGGCTGCCTGCGCCTCTACTCTGAACTTCGATACAAAGTTCTTATTCTCGGAAAACTCCTGCTTCAGAACCTTAACCGCAACCAGACGGTTCAGCTTCTGATCCTTTGCTTTATATACATCTGACATTCCGCCTGTACCGATCTTATCCAAAATCTCATACCGGTCTCCAATCAGCATCCCTATCTTTATCATCCAAAACCTCCAACTTTACAACTCCGGGTCTACTAAAATAATTCCCATATTATCACGACCGCCATGCTCATTTGCCGCTGCCACGATTTTTTCTATCCTCTCTTCATTGCTGCCATTCTCTTCCAAAATACTCAAGATTTCTTCGTCTGTGAGCATATTGCTTACCCCGTCAGTAC
>CAYLWP010000102.1:0-9565 GCA_964387365.1 uncultured Roseburia sp.
CTCTGCCGCCATAATAAATATTAATCTTCACCTGCTATCACCCTTTTTACCTTTCCGCCTTCTCATGTAATCTGTCTATTGCCGCTGTCGATAATTTCTTATAAAGAAAAGTGCTGTCATCGTAAAAAATCCTGCTACAAATCCGCCCACATGCGCTGCATTGTTCACCACGTCCGACTGCATGCCGGAATACATGATATAAACAAGCGCCAGAATCATTCTGCCAAAAGAGATATGACCAAAGTGTCCACGATTTAATATAATCAGCACCAGAATCGCTCCCATAATGCCGGTTACCGCATCGCTGGCACCAACGGAATGATAAAACTGACCTGTTTGAAGCTCATACAGCATGGAAAAGATACCGCCGCCGACTGCCGAAAGTAAATATACTGCCAGAAATCTTCCGTGACCAATCTCCTGCTCCAGCATTTCTCCAAGAATTACCATAAACACCATATTTCCTACAATATGGTCAACTCCCGAATGAAGAAAGGAGCTGCTCAGAATCCTGTAATATTCCTGATTTTCGATAATATCCCTTACGCTCAGGCTGCCCCAGTCATACACTGACTCACCGACAATGATATAGATCAGATACGCAATCACATTGATTGCAAATATCATCCATGTCATGTACTTCTCTTTCACCCTATCGTTCAAAACGGTGCTTCCTTTCAAAACAGATTTACATAACTAATACTATTTTAACCTTGCAAAAAGGTAACGTCAATCGGATTTTTAAGTCTTTTTGCGTATCTTTCAAAAAAAGTGCAACTACTCCTAGCAATAGGTAAAGCTAACCCGTCCAAGGGTAATCTGATCTCCCGGCTCAAGAGCAACTGCTTCGTTCATGGAAAGCATATTGCCATTCTTTATTGTTCCGTTCGTGGAATTCAAATCAGAAATAAAAATCTGTCCGTTTCTTTGCTCCAGCCTTGCATGCATCCGACTGACCGTATCATCGGAAATCACATAATCTGACAGTCCCGCAAGCTTACCCAGAATAATAGGAAAGTGATTTAACGGAATCTTTACACTCTCCCCATTCACATTTCCCTGTAAACACCTCTCCCTTACATACTCCCCGCTCAGACAGACTGTTTCTCCCGTAGGCTCGAATGTCATTTGTTTTACAGCCCACGGCTGTTTTTCCTGTTGTGTTGCTACATTCCAATAGTCGACTTCTTCCTCGGGCTCTGTTTGCAGCTCCTTGCGCTGCTTCTCCTGCTTCCGGAGCTTCACCTGTCCCGCAAAGAAAATGCCGGCAGCAACAACAGCCATTCCCATTGCACCGTACAAACCGGTTTCCTGCTTATGTGACAGGGAAAGGAACGGAAAGATTTTCGAGCCCAGAATAATACCAAGCGCCCCCAAAGCCACTATCACACAAATGATTACTCCGGCTATATTCTTCCATTTCTCTTTACTCTGAATAGACGGACTATCATAATCATCGTCGTTCTTCTCATCAATATCCTCACTCCTCCTGTTTCTTTCCTGAGCCAGTATGGAATCTGCCTGATCCGCTGATGGTCTTATATAACCGTATTCCGGCTCTGTCTTTGGTACTCTTCTCATCTCTTCCGCTTCGTATAATAAATCCTTTATCTCACCTAATACATAATTTGGATTTCTTGTATAACGGTATACCTGATAGGCAAGCCATACCGCCTGCTCCTGCGTATGGTTTATTTTAGTCAAAAGGTAGTCTGCCAGCTCCGCAAACGACCTTCTGATATCTCCGTAATATTCCGGATAACATACCAGAAACGGCTCATTGGTATCCATCTGCAGATAGATATAGTCGGGACTTAAGATAATCTGCGTCCCATCAAGCAGATATTCCTCGAGACATTCCAGGGTACGGATACATCCTGCAAGCAGCGCATGCAGTGCTTCATAGCCGATTTCCGTTTTCTCATACAGCCTGTCGAGCGGCTGCAACGAATTGATTTCATAACAATACTGCTTTTCTCCTGTGCTTCTGCGGCATACAACCGGAAGAAGCCCCGGGATTTTATTCCCCAGAATCATTCTCGCCGTATAGCTATCCTCTTCCTTCTGTCCAAAAAAGTCATAAGAACTTAATACGAGATAATTATGACTCATATTTCTTTCATATCGTTTTTCCGGTAAATCCCGTTGCATTTCTTCCATATGTATCCATCCTTTCTGCTTCATCATCGTTACTTTTTCCTATTTATTTCCCGCGTCCTTAACACTGCCACTGTTTTATTCCTCAAAACCTCTTTACTTACCTCAAGTTTCATGGACTCTTCACCAAACCATGTTTCCAATAAACCTCCCATCGGCATATTTACCTCGCATGTATAGGTCACCTTCACCTTTGTTCCCGAAACAAAAACCGTTGCCTTACATTCCTTTGCGGCAAACAGCTTTTCCTCCACCAGACGTCCTGCCGCCTGCATGGCCTCTTCATAGGCATCCTCGTTACTTACAAAGCGGTTGCTGCTTCCGCGCAACGCCGCCGCATAGGCACACTGCTCCAGAATACATCTGTCATAGCAGTAAAACGACAAAAATATCATAAAAACAAGAGTCATCATAACAAAGGGAAGAATAAATGCAGCTTCTGTTGTAAAATACCCCGACTGCTTTTTCCATGGCACGCCTGTCATACCACACCACCTAGAATGAGATTCATAACATAAGCACCAAAAATTGCAGGAATAAATGGTATTCTTGACTTCTTTCCGGCCCTTTTTGTAATAAGAAGGACAATAACCGCAAACAGCATAAGTATGCTTGCCATACACACCATTCCCAAGGTATTTCTCACTCCAAAAAGAAATCCCAGTGCTGCAATCACCATCCCGTCT
Source organism: uncultured Roseburia sp. (assembly GCA_964387365.1). Lineage (GTDB taxonomy): Bacteria > Bacillota > Clostridia > Lachnospirales > Lachnospiraceae > COE1. The sequence goes on from CAYLWP010000102.1 coordinate 2,844, forward strand.
CCTCGTCCGACCTGTTCTTCACTGATTATGGAAATACCCATCATACAAAGCCCTATTACGCATCCTCCGACTGCATCCGGTATACTTCGTCCCTCGCTCAAAAAACAACTGCACACCGCAATCACTCCCATTGACAAAATATACATAACAGATATTTCCCTTTTGCGCATATCCTCTAAGCCTGCTAACAGCAGTAACACTCCTTCTAATCCGTAAATCGCATATATCATATTACAACCACCTTTCCTGAATACAAATCTTTTGTATTTATCTGCCTGTTATCGAACCTCCGGCACACTTTTTGCATGCAACCCTTGCTCCAGTCTGTGACAAGGGAATCTCCCTGACTGTTCTTTTCAAACTACTGCACTGCAGCGTTGCATGATATCGTGTTCCATATCTTGTTACAAAAACAGTATTCGTAACATCACTCCCACAGTTCCCGCATGCCGTGTAGCAGGCTTCTCCCTCATTTTTCAAACCGATTACATCTCTTAAATCTACTGCACGAATCGTCAGCTTCAGATAGGAACACCTGCTCGTTGTATGATAGACCTCTCCGTACTCTGTAACGTATACTGTCTCTTCAGCCTCCGTCGGCTGTACGTTTTCAACAGCATAGCCTGTCCATGCTCTCGTCCGCATCCGGCTGTACATCATAAACTCTGAAAATCCGACAGCTACTACATAGGGCTTTGCCTGATAGGGATAAACCAAATCAATACAATCCGACTCATCAGCAAGACCGGCTGCTCCCTCTATCATTGCCATTTCCTTTGCCGTCTGATGGAGCTTCATATTCATGTTGCTTTGCAGACGGTAAATTTCCATGACGGATATCAGATTCATCACCGCAAACAAAAATAGCGGCAGTACGACTGCTGCCTCCACAGTCATGCTTGCGGTTTTTTTCTTTTTTCCCGAAAAGAGATGTAAGGATATTCTTTTACATGTCTGAACAGAGTTGTGCAGGATTACAGAAAATGACTGTTTTACCCGGAGAGATACTATTCCTTTCCTTCTTTCTTGATTTGTTTTTTGTGTTGTTTTCATTGAAATATTGATTTTCTGTAAAAAATTTCTCCTGAACGGAGAAGAATCCGACATATAAAAGAACATCCCTACACCTCCTTTCTGCTATCCTGTTATCTTTCCTACTCATACCGTAGGGTTCTTGTAAAAACATACTCCTGACCTCTGTCACCGGTAAAGCCAAAGGTTACCTTCATATAATCAATACATTGGTCAATGCGGAATGCTTCATTTCCCTGTGTTTTCCGGATATCCAGCTCTGCCATATCCATGCTTCGCATTGCAAAGGCTGACTGCTCCATACTGACACCGAGTAAGATTCTTAAATAACCCTCGTAGGACAGCCCTTCGCCGTAACCCTTTATGAGCGGTACCGTTTCGCCATCAAACAAAGCTCTCACATCCGTCACCGCTTCTTCCATTGCCCGGATAATCACCACAATCTGTGTAATTACCTCTGCCAGCTCCGGTAATCCTATCAGAGTACATATTCCGGTCACCAACGCCTGTGCCTCCCTATACTTTGCAGTATCAACGGTTGTCAGATGCAGATAATTCGATACACTTCTCAGCATAAAAAGCTGCTCTGCACATTCTCGCAGATTAGAAATGTCATTATCTCTTCCATACAAAATGTACTCAATCTGATATTTAAGCCTGCTATTTTCCTTTTCCTTTGCATAGGAGCCGTATTTTTCCATCAAAAATTCATGAAAAATCAGCTCATCTGCCATGGTTGAGGGCTCCTCCACATACTCCGGTAAGCCACAGCCCTGATTAATCTTGCCCTGCTGTGCCCGATTACTTACCGTTTCCTCTCTTGCTATTACTTCTCCTGACAATCGGTCTGAAGCTGACACCGTAAGATGTAAGATTCCTTTTCCCTTCAGGCTGTCATAGAAGTCCATCAGCAAAGTGTATGAAATTCCCTCTTGGGTGTTCCCGGCGACCTCTTCTACCTCCTCTATTTTCAAGGCATGCTTTAGCTCTGCTATATTACAATCAAGCTGTTCTTCCAAATCCGTCTCTAAAAGCTGTTCTCTTTCCACAGTCTGCAATTGCTGTTGTACTCCGCGGATGATATCCATCCCGTACCTGCTCTTCATATATTCAACAGCCTGAGCCTTCCAAACCATTCCCTGACTATCCGTTGCAAAGGAAGCCTCATCGATTTCCAGATATGTCTGTTCCGGACTGACCGGATGAAATCCCGGCACCACCGCCAGTCCTTTTTGCGGATTCAGATTATACGACATGTAATCTTCCATATGTTTTTTCACCGTGTATAGATTTCCCTTGCCTGTTCCATAGGAATCGTCAATAAAAAATAGCCCATACCGGTTAAACAGCTCCCTATGATATTCCGCAAATACAGAGTCTAACCCTAAATCCGCCACAAGCTCTGCCTGAAGCCTTGCCGCTCCCATCGCCGCTCCCTCTACAAGAGCAAGAAGCAGCGACATGATTACGGCAAATACCAGAGACAAATACACAGTCAGGTATCCGCCCTCTGTCTTATATCGCATTGGCATTCACTTTAATCTTTCTCATAATACTTTCCACTACCGACTTTATTCCGTCCTTAAAAATAGCTACCAATGCGATTAATACCACGATAATCAGCACCATTTCAACGGTTCCCATTCCATCTTCTTCATGCAAAAATTTTTTTAAATTCTTCATTTCTCTGCTCCTAAATCTTTATCTATTAATCACAAATTGTTTTATACATATCTACTAACAATACATCAAATTTCAAAAATCAATCTATCCCATAAATGAGATAAAACTCGGCACGATAATGATGACCATAACAATCATCAGTAACAGCATCATCGGAAATAACAGCTTTGTTCCTGCCTTTTCCCCCTGTCTTCGTGCCATATGCTTCCTCTCTTCAAAGGCTTCCGCCGTCTCCTTCTGCAGCAAAGCTGCAAGATTGGTAGAGCCGCTTCTGAGATTCTGCGTTAATAATGTTGCAAGCCTGTTATAGCAGGGAAGTCTGCAACGCCTGCCAAAGCTCTCCAAGGCTTCGTTTTGGTAAACACCGTTTTTCAATTCATTCATTGTTAACAGCATTTCCTCGTATGCATAGCGTTTTTTGTCCTCGGGCAGCTTCTTTTTTGCATAATCAGAAGCTGTTTTTACCCATGCATTCTGCACCGTCATACCCGCTCCCAGTAAAAGGGCAAGCTTACTGACTAATTCAGGGTAGTCCATTTTCATCTGCTCTTCCCGTTCCTCTACCCTTTTGTGCAAATCTCTGTCCTTGCTAAACAGGAGCGCAACACAAATAAGCGGTGTTGCAAGAAGAAACAAGAGTCCGTTTCTCTCCGTCTGCTGCGTCCACACAATCTCTTTTCCCCCGTATTCCGTGGGCAGCATCAGAAATTCTTCTTCCCTGTTTTCCTCTTCCAGCTTCTCCAGCTGTCTTTGCAGCTGTTCCTGCATGGAGAGCGGGGAGGCTCTGCTCCGTATACAGCACAGGAAGGTTTCTTCCCTCTCAAATGTTCCATACGCAATCTTCACCGTAAGCTCTATCACAACCGGTTCTTCCAGCTCATTCTGCAAAAGCCTTCCCTCCGGGCTGACATATGCCTCCGGCAGCTTCCAATCCATAACAAACGGATAACCCTCCATACTCTCAGGTAACGTTAGGTCATATGCTATTTCTTCAAAGGATTGGTTTTCTCCCAAAACCTGCTTTTCAAGACTCTCCAAAAATGTATCATAGCCTTCCTCAAGCTCTTCCACGGAAAAATCCTTCTCCTCAAGCTCCAACTGAATACTTGCTGTCTCTGCTCCGTTTTCTGCCCATAAGGCAATACTGCTTGTACCCTCACCGTAAGCATTTCTTTCGACCTGACTCTGTTCTATACTTGGATTCGTGCCTTCCTTAATCATGAGCACTACCGCAAGAACCAGTCCGATTAAGAAAACCATAATACCAAGCGTCAGCTTTTCTATAACAAATTCTCTCTGCTTTTTTGAAATATTCTGCATCGGATACAGGGTCTTTAAATCTTCCCTGACTGCTGTACTGTACAGAAAATGATTCTCTCTCTTCTCTGCCCGTATCACCCTGTCGTAGATATATTCCGCAAGTCCTTTTATTGACATTTCTTCTCCTTCCTGCATCCTTCTATATCTCAATTGCCAGAACCTTTTCCGACAGGAAACACGCAAACACATAAACGGCAAGACAGCCTGTCATAAGTAAAATCCCTGTCATATTATGATACAGACCGTCGAAAAAGCCTTTTGAGGTCAGTGACAGATACCCGATTAAAACAAACGGCATACACTGCATGATTTTCTGCTCCAGCCTTTTCTCGCTCATAATCGTATCAATCTCTCTTCTTACCTCTATCTTGTCACCTATCACATCTGCTGTTTTGGCAATGATACTTCGTAGGTCACCGCCTCCACGCTTCGCAATGGAAAATACTCCGGCAAACTCGGCAATATCCTCCGAGCCGCTTCTGTCTGCCAGCTCGCTAAGCAGCTGCTCTAACTGCTCGTTATTCTCAAGTCTCCTGAGCAGCCACGCAAGCTCTCTTCCCATCAGGCTTTCCCTGCCATAAAGCTGTCTGATATCCCGATACGCCTCAGCAAAGGCATTTTCTATCGAAAAACCTGCCTGCAAATGCGATGCAACAGAAAGAATTGCTTCTCTGAACTGGCTGTTTAATACCTGCTTTCTTTTTTCACCAAGCTCCTTCTTTTTCTTACCGAGGTAAAAATATAGAAACGGCACAACAAGAATCAGAAACGGCAGGAAGCTGTCATAAAACATCAAGCTGATGAAATCTGTAACAACACATCCCTCTAGCAAAAAACGCACCAGCTCTCTAAATGTAAAATCATAGCTTTTATAATCTATGATTTCTCTTTTATTGTTAATTTTTGTTAATGTAAATATTTTTGTTAGTTTCATTTTCATTTTTGATAGTCAGACCGGCTGCATCAAGCTTCTGTCCGGCAAAAAGCGTATTCACTTTTTCCAGACTTCCGATAATCCGGCCATCCTCCTCTCCTGTTTCCTCAAACCGATAGAGACACTGTGTCTGAATCTCTCCCTCCCGATAACCTGTTACCTCCGTGATTTCCAATACTTTTCTTGACCTGTCACGAAGTCTGCCAAGATGTACAATAATATCCACACCGGAGGCAATCTGTGCCCGGATCGCCGGCAACGGCAGCTCCATTCCCATCAGCACCATGGTTTCCAGTCTGGCAAGCATATCTCTTGAAGAATTGGCATGTCCGGTTGAAAGTGAGCCGTCATGACCCGTATTCAGAGCCTGGAGCATATCAATAGCTTCCGCACCACGGACCTCACCGACGATAATGCGGTCCGGTCTCATTCGAAGAGAGGTTCTGATTAAGTCACGAATGGATATTTCTTTTACGCCCTCTGTATTGGCATTTCTAGTCTCCAATCGCACCAGATTATGAATTCCCTGTATCTGTAACTCTGCCGAATCTTCGATTGTGATAATTCTTTCTGTTTTCGGAATATATTGCGATAATGCATTTAAGAATGTGGTCTTACCGGAACCGGTTCCGCCACTGATAAAAATATTATAGCCTGCCCTTACCAGCTGCTTTAAAAGCTCTGCTGCCTCAGAGGATATCGAATCAAATGCAATCAACTGCTCCATGGTTATCGGTTGCTCCGGAAACCGCCGTATCGTCACTACCGGTCCGTTTAAGGCAACCGGTGCCAGTACGACATTCACACGGGAACCGTTTTCCAGTCTGGCATCCACAATCGGTGTTGCTTCGTTCACCGTTCTGTTGCATTTATTGACAATCTGCTGTATCACATCCTCAAGCTTTTCCTTCGATTCAAAGTATTTTTCCCATTGATACAGGCTTCCCTTTTTCTCATAAAAGATATTTCCTGCTCCGTTTATCATAATTTCCGTAATATCCTCCGCATCAATCAGCTCCTGCAGGATGCCCAGCCTTCGGATATCGTAAAAAATTTCTCTCCCCATCCTCTGCCGTTCCTCCAGCGTGAGTGCATAGGTATGTCCGCCTGTAACCAGCATATCGTCAATCAGATACTGTATTTCTTCCTCCGACATCTCCCTTGTAAAGTCGAGCTGCTGACGCAGATGCTCTGTAATTTCCTTTCTGCATTTCTCATATCTGTCCGTTATCATTACCTCTTATCATTCCCTTCATATATTCGCCAAGTCCCGTACCTCCCAGCCTCTCCGGATTCATAGCCCGCCCGGATAACTCCTGTGGCAGCGCTAACCAGTTTGTTTTTTCCAAAACAGAAACCTTCTCCCGTTTTTCGAGAAGCTCCTTATACCTGTTTACTGCGTTTTGCTCTGCCGGTGTTTCACCCTGTATACTGTAAACACAATCGCTTTTCTCCAGTATCGGATACAATCCTCTGCAGATTTCCGATAAATCAAGAAGAATCTCTTCGTACTCTCCTGCCTCCGTCAGCATGGTAAGCAACAGTATCCACTGCTCTTCGGAGATAGTCAGTACATCCATGTAATCTGCCGCCGCATCAAAAAAGTCTACTCCACCCATTGTCTGCTTCATATTCTGCAGTCTGCTCACAAAGCTGTTATCGCGCCTTCCCATAAAGTAAAGCAAATCCGTGATATCTGCAGAGGTACTTGTATGCTGCCCCAGCCTTTCCGAAAACGGTTGCATATTCAGGT
>CAYLWP010000103.1:0-9554 GCA_964387365.1 uncultured Roseburia sp.
TTCCTTCAGAGCTTAGAAAAGATCCTGATGAGATAAGAAAATATATTAATGCATCCGATATTACTTTCCTGTGTCTGCCGGACGCAGCGGCAAGGGAAGCAGTAGCAATGGTAGAAAAGGAGAATACCATTATTATTGATACATCAACAGCACACAGAACAGAAGAGGGATGGGCTTACGGCTATCCTGAGCTGTCTGAGGCACATAGAGATGCGATTAAGAACGGTAAGAGAATTGCAGTTCCGGGCTGTTATGCAACAGGCTTTATTACAATTATCTATCCATTGGTAGCAGGAGGAATCTTACCAAAGGATTATCCGGTTTCTGCATTTGCGATGTCCGGCTACAGTGGAGCAGGTAAAAAGACAATTGCGGTTTATGAAGCAGATGAGAGAGATGTGGAGCTGGATGCACCCAGAGAGTATGCATTGACACAAAGCCATAAGCATTTAAAGGAAATGCAGAAAATTACAGGGCTTGAGAAAGCACCACTGTTTTCACCGATTATCTGTGATTACTACAGTGGTATGTTATTAACAACTCCATTTTATACCGATATGTTAAATGGAAAGCCGACACCGGAACAGGTACATGAGTTCTTAGCAAAGTATTATGAAGGTGAGAAATTTGTAAAGGTAATGCCTTTTGGAAAAGAAGCAGATTACAATGGATTTCTTGCTGCAAATGCATGCTCCGGTTGGGATGGAATAGAGATTTATGTAACAGGAAATGAGGACAGAGTACTGGTAAGTACCAGATTTGACAATCTTGGTAAAGGTGCGTCAGGTGCAGCTGTTCAATGTCTGAATATTTTACTTGGCTGTGAAGAAGACAAGGGTTTGGTGTTATAATATGAAACTTCCACAGGAGTTTGAAAAAAGAATGCAGGATATGCTGGGCGAAGCATATCCTGCTTTCCTGCATAGTTATGAAGAAAATAAATATCAGGCTCTCAGAGTAAATCCCCGGAAAGCAGACCGTGGGGAGTTTTGCGAAAAGAGCAGTTTTCATCTGAAACAGGTTCCATGGGAACCAAACGGATTTTACTATGAAAGTGATGACCAGCCGGGAAAGCATCCCTGGCACGAGGCTGGTGTTTACTATATACAGGAGCCGAGCGCCATGGCGCCGGCAGCTTATCTGGAGGCAGAGCCGGGTGAGAGAATTCTTGACCTGTGTGCAGCTCCGGGTGGGAAAACAACACAGATTGCTTCCTATATGAAGGGGCAGGGTGTGCTTGTGTGCAATGAGATTCATCCGGCAAGAGCTAAGATTTTATCGGAAAATGTAGAGCGCATGGGAATTCCTAATGCCATGGTGACAAATGAAAGTCCGCAGAAGCTTGCAGATATTTTCGATGAATACTTTGACCGGATTTTGGTGGATGCGCCATGCTCCGGTGAGGGAATGTTTCGTAAAAATGAGGAGGCATGTGAGGAATGGAGCCTTGAAAATGTTCGTATCTGCGCAGAGCGACAGGACGAAATCCTTGACTGTGCCGCATCCATGCTAAGACCGGGCGGAAGAATCGTGTATTCGACATGTACCTTTGCACCGGCGGAAAATGAAGGAAGTATGGCAAGGTTTTTAACCAGACATCCCGATTTTGAATTATTAGAGATTCCGGTTTACGAAGGAATGGAGCGAGGTGTTCCGGCATGGGCTTACTCTCATGGAAATAAAGAGAATGGATTGGATGAAGAAAAAGTAGCGTCCATGCATATAGAAAGAACGATACGCCTCTGGCCGCATAAGCTACAGGGCGAGGGACATTATCTTGCCGTATTGCAGAAGGAAGGCGAGGTGCCGGAAGGTTATGAGGGCTTTGCAAAGTATGGCAAAGAGCTTGGAATGAAGCCGGAGGATATACTAAAGGGAATCGGCAAAAAGGCAGATAAGGGTAAAAAGTCACCCGGGAAAAATAATCTCCGCGGAAACAAAGTCTCACAGAGTAATAAGCTTGCAGAAGGTGTAAAGCTGTTCCTTGATTTTGAACAGGAAACGTTAACTAAAAAGCTGTCGGATGGGGAACCTGGTGGCTTTTTAACCTTTGGAGACCAGCTGTATCTGATTCCGAAGGACATGCCGTCGGTACAGGGATTAAAGGTGCTTCGCTCGGGACTTCATCTGGGAACCATGAAAAAGGAGCGTTTTGAACCCTCGCATGCGCTGGCATTGAACCTGAAGCAGGAGGATGTGCTGCGCAGTATGGCGCTTACAAAAAGCGAGCCGCAGGCACAGGCATTTATTAACGGACAAACACTGAACTATGACGGTGAGAAAGGCTGGTACCTGATTACCGTTGACGGATATAGCCTTGGATGGGGCAAGCTTGCAGGACAAGTTATGAAGAATCATTATCCCAAGGGCTTACGAAAAGGATAAGGAGGGGAAAGCTGTGGATAAAAGTAAGAAATACGAGATAGATATGTGCAGTGGTTCTATTTTCAGGAAGATGTTACTTTTTGCAGTTCCGCTGATGTGCTCAAGTATTTTGCAGTTACTGTTCAATGCGGCAGATATTGTTGTAGTAGGACGTTTTGCGGGTGATCATGCGCTTGCGGCAGTCGGTTCCAATTCGTCACTCATAAATCTGCTGACCAACCTGTTTATTGGTTTATCTATTGGTACGAATGTGCTTGTGGCACAGTATTATGGAGCAAAAAAGGAACGGGATTTAAAGGAAACGGTACATACGTCCATTCTCCTTAGTGTTTTCAGCGGCATAATTCTTACGATTGTAGGTATCGTGGCGGCAAGACAGATTTTAACTTGGATGCAGGCACCGCCGGAGGTATTGGAGCTTGCGGTTGTTTATCTCAGAGTCTATTTTCTCGGAATGACGTCCACCATGGTATATAACTTCGGAAGTGCGATTCTACGAGCTGTCGGTGATACGAAGAGACCGCTCTACTTTTTGCTGGGTGCAGGTATTGTGAATGTAATCCTGAATCTGATTTTTGTTATTGCTTTTAACTGGGGTGTTGCCGGAGTGGCTGCAGCAACGGCTATTTCACAGACAATATCCGCTTCCTTAGTGATAGGATGCCTGATTAAGGAAGAGAGCGGAATCCACCTTGACGTAAAGGAACTTAAAATATATAAGGACAAGTTTTGGCGTATCTTACAGATTGGCCTGCCGGCGGGCTTTCAGGGAACGGTATTCTCTTTATCGAATGTCGTGATTCAGTCGGCAATTAATTCCTTTGGTGCAATTGTTGTTGCGGGAAATTCGGCGGCAATGAATATTGAGGGATTTGTGTATGTTGCGATGAATGCATTTTATCAGGCAACGATATCATTTACCAGTCAGAACTACGGAGCAAGACAATATAAACGAATTAATAAGATTTTGTTTGTTGGTGAATTATATGTTGTGATTATCGGTCTGGTGCTTGGTAATCTTGTCCTGTTTTTCGGTGAGGAGCTTCTGGGTATCTATACGACCAGTGAGGATGCGGTTGCGGCAGGTATGATTCGTCTTGGCGTCATTGGTTCCACCTACTTTTTGTGCGGCGTGATGGATGTATTTGTAGGTGCATTGCGTGGAATCGGTTATTCTGTTATGCCGATGATTGTTTCGCTGGTGGGAGCCTGCGGACTCAGACTTGTTTGGATTGCAACCGTATTTACGATGCCGGAGTATCACACGCAGAAAACAGTGTATGTATCGTATCCGATTTCGTGGACGATTACCTTGACGGTACACGCTTTGTGTTATATATGGGCGCGAAGCAGAATTGCCAAGGCTGAAAAGGCAGCGGATGCTGAAAACGCATAGCAGGAAAATGTAAAAGTAAGTATATAGCAGGAGGAATGGGTCATGACAGAGATAGGTTCAAAACGTATGCAACATTTTTCAACGGGAATTTTTGCAGAATTAAATGAGAAAAAGGATGAAATGGAGAAAAAAGGGAAAAAGCTTTACAATCTTTTTGTTGGAACGCCTGATTTTCCGCCGGCTCCGCATATTATGGAAGCGGTACAGAAGAGTGCGGCTGACCCTGAGGATTACAAGTACTCTTTAAAGGATTTGCCGGAGCTTTTGGATGCGGTGGCTGATTATTATCATGAGCGTTTTGGTGTAACAGGCATCACACAGGATATGATAACGGGTGTACACGGCTCGCAGGAGGGCATCGGTCATGTGTGCATGGCGCTTTGTGATCCGGGGGATGTGGTACTTCTGCCGAATCCGGGCTATCCGATTTTCGAGGCGGGCGCATACCTTGCGCAGACAGAGCAGTATTTCTATGAGTTAAGGGAAGAGAATGCATTTTTACCTGTATTGTCTGAGATTCCAGAGGATATTGTAAGACGTGCCAAGGTTATGATTGTTTCCTACCCATATAATCCGGTATGTCGAACGGCACCGGATTCCTTCTATGATGAGCTGATTGCCTTTGCAAAAAAATATGATATTTTTATCATTCATGATAATGCTTATTCGGATATTATCTTTGATGGAAGAGTAGGTGGTTCCTTCTTACAGCATAAGGGGGCTTTAGAAGTAGGAGCAGAGTTCTTCTCCTTATCCAAGTCCTTTAATGTGACCGGAGCAAGAGTATCCTTTATGATAGGAAGAAAGGATGCGGTTGATGCATTGAAGCTGCTTCGTTCCCAAATTGACTTCGGAACCTTTATCCCGGTTCAGAGAGGTGCCATTGCGGCACTCAGAGGTCCGAAGGATTATGTGAAGGAGCAGTGCAGAAAGTATCAGGAACGAAGAGATGTCCTGTGTGGAGGCTTCCGCAGTATTGGCTGGAATGTGCCGGACAGCGAGGGAACGATGTTTGTATGGGCACCGATACCGGAAAGCTATACAAGCTCCAGAGCATTTGCCAATGACCTGATAGAAAAGGCAGGTGTAGTCTGTACACCGGGAGACGCCTTTGGAAGCTGTGGCGAAGGCTATGTCAGATTTGCACTTGTTTTACCGGCGGAAGAGTTAAAGAAGGTTGTCCGGGCGGTACAGGACAGTGGAATACTAAGCAAATAAGGATAAAAGTTTAGGGGTATTACCAAGCCGGTAATACCCCTGTTGGATTATTCAATATCCAATTCCGGTGGAACGTCAAGTTCGTCCGATACATATTTTCCGTTTTTCTTGCGCTGTCTGACGCATTCCGTAAGTAAGTACTCTATTTGCCCATTTACTGAACGAAAGTCATCTTCGGCCCATGCTGCAATGGCATCATACAGCTTGGCTGACAGCCGAAGCGGAACCTGTTTTTTCTCAGCCATATTTAGTAAAGACTTCCTGAATTAACTACAGGCTGGGCATCGTGGTTTCCACAGAGTACGACCAGAAGATTAGAAACCATAGCGGCTTTTCTTTCTTCATCAAGCTCGACAACATTTTTTTCATTAAGACGTTCTAAAGCCATTTCAACCATGCCAACGGCACCGTCAACAATCATTTTTCTGGCATCAATGATTGCGGATGCCTGCTGTCGCTGCAACATGACTGCTGCAATTTCCGGTGCATAGGCAAGATAGGTGATACGGGCTTCAAGTACTTCAATTCCGGCATCTGCTACCTTCTCCTGAATCTCGGCACGAATTCTCTCTGCAACAACTTCACTGGAGCCTCTCAGGCTTCCTTCGTCGGCATGACCATCGCCGGTTGTGTCCACGCCCTGTGCTACGTCATAGGGATAGATACGAACGATATTTCTGAGAGCGCTGTCGCACTGGAGTGACAGATATTCCTTATAGTTATCAACAGCAAATACAGCCTTTGCAGTATCTACGACTCTCCACATAACGGCGATACCGATTTCAACAGGATTACCGAGACAGTCGTTAATCTTCTGACGGTTGTTGTTAAGAGTCATAATCTTGAGTGACACTTTTTTGGAAACAGATACGCTTGCAGCCTGTGCTGCGGCAGAGGTATCGGACTTTGTATGGATTCCGCTTTGCTCAAGCTTGGTTGATGCAGCCGGATTTACTGCCACACAAAATGGGTTAACCCAGTAAAAGCCGTCATCCTTAAGCGTTCCGATATACTTACCAAACAGAGTTAGTACCAGTGCTTCCTGAGGTCTGATTACCTTCAGACCAAGAAAAGGAATCCAGCCGATAAAAATGATGATGAGACCGATAACCAGAAGTACTGTAGCGAGTGTGAAATCTGAGTCGGTGCCGGTTTCCATCAGAATACCTCCGATAATGGTAATCGCAATACCCAATAGGTATTCCAGTAAAGTGAGAAATAATGCCAGTAGACCATTTTTCTTTTTGCTAATAATTTTTTCCTGCATAACAATGCCTCCCTCATGAATTAACTTAATAATTATCTATTTGATATCATTATGATATCATTAAGAAATTGTTTTGTCAATAAAAAAAGAACAGTTGATTTTTTACTGTTCTTTTTTGTATAGTAATGATTAGTTATCAGAGTCGGTTTCCCAGTTGCCAGAACGCAACGGCGCTGGCGGCAGCCACGTTCAGGGAGTCCACGCCGTGGGACATCGGAATACATACGGTGTAGTCGCAGTCAGCAATCGTCCGGTGGGACAGTCCGTCTCCCTCCGTACCGAGTATGATGGCAAGCTTGTCCTCGGACATAAGCTGTGGATGGTCTATGTTGACTGCGTTGTCGCTTAATGCCATCGCAGCAGTTTTAAAGCCAAGCTCATGGAGAAGCTTCATGCCTTTATGCGGCCATTCGGATGTATCACCGGGGAAAATAGTCCACGGTATCTGGAAAACGGTTCCCATACTGACTCTTGACGCACGGCGATAGAGTGGGTTACTGCAGCCCGGAGTAAGCAGGACTGCGTCCATATTCAGTGCGGCCGCAGAACGGAAAATGGCGCCGACATTGGTCGGATTCACGACGTTTTCAAGAACGGCGATTCTGCGAGCGCCCGAACAGACGGATGCCACATCGGGAAGCATGGAGCGACGCATGGCGCATAGCATACCGCGGGTCAGCTGAAAGCCGGTTAACTGTGTTAAAATATCAAAGTCTGCGGTATAAACAGGAATATCACCACACCGGGCAATGATGTGCGCGGCTTCGCCGGTAATATGTTTTCTTTCCGCCAAAAGGGAAACGGGAGTATAGCCGGCATCGAGAGCCCTTTCGATTACCTTCGGACTTTCTGCAATGAAAAGTCCGCACGCCGGTTCATATATGTGAAGTAACTGGGATTCATTAAGACGGGCATACACATCCAGCTCAGGTGCTGAAAAATCGGTTATTTCTATAATATTTGCCATAAATATTCATGCCTTTCCGATACAATATTTACAAAATGCGAGGAGTGCTTTGTAGGAACAGTATAATATCAGGATAAACATGTGTCAAATGGTCAAACGGAAATGAAGTTTGAATATTGTGCAAAAATTCAAAGAGTGGTATAATAATAGTGAGACAGATTGCAACTGTTTAGAGAAAATACAAGCATTTTGCAATTTGACTCTGAATAGTTATAAATATTTTATATTGAACAAATGTATTATGGTCGTTTGTGCAATAATCTGTTAGGAGCATATACATATGAATGAGAAAGAGAAGTTGAATATAGTTACATCTTATATAAAGGCTGGTCGACTGTTTTTTAGTGTGGCGGTCTTTTTCGTTATCCTTTTTGTGATTGTTGGAGAAATCATTTGTCCGAGTGAGAGTGATATGACGGTGGATGAGTGTCAGGTGTTTGAGACAAGCTGGCAGCAGATTCTGGATAACGGTGACAGGATTCCTGCGGAGGTTCCGGGAACAGTTCCGGCAGAATACGGTGAAGTTGTCAGACTGGTAACTACATTACCGGATGATATTTATAATGGACAAAATCTGGCCTTCCGTACCATCTGGCAGGATGTTGACATCTATATCGGTGGAGAGCTTCGTCGAAGCTATACCACGAAGAATACAAGACTCTTTGGGGAAAACAGTGCGTTCCGTTATCTTTTTGTGGAGCTGCGGGAGGAAGATGCCGGCAAGGAGTTAACCTATGCGTTTTCCACTAAGTCCAAATACGCAGGACATACCTATGTGAGTTACATTGGAGACAGAGCAGGGATTTGGGGATATCTGGTGAAAGCCTCCGGCATGCGGACAGTGGTATCGGTATTACTTTTGATGCTGAGTCTGTTTTGTATTATCGTATGCTTTATTCTCAAGTATGTATATAAGAAGACGCTGGCTTTAAAGTATCTGGCGTGGGCTATTTTTTTATGTGCCACATGGATGTTGTCTGAGATTGAATTCAGGCAGACGGTATTCAGTAATGTTTCGGTATTAACAAATTATACCTATTGGAGTCTGATGCTGATTCCTATTCCGCTGACCATCTATATCAATGAAATTCAGCAGGAATATTATAAGAAGATGTACCTGGTACCGATTTTATATAATGCAGTTATGTTTGTGGTGGGAACGATATTACAGGTTTTCGATATCGTACAATTTGTTCAGCAGCTTCCTTTTATTCATGCGGGACTGCTGCTTGCGATTGTCTGTATTATTGTGACTATTTCGATTGATACATTCAGGAAGCGGATTTCGGAATATCTTTATGTAGGAATCGGAATCTATGGTATGCTGGTAACGGCAGTGTTAGAGATTGTATTGTATTACATGGGTATCGGTCTCTCGGTAGGTACTGTTCTGGCAAGTGGTCTTGTTTTTCTTCTTATTATGGCTATCATTAAAACCGGTCAGGATTTGCTACGTACGGAGCAGAAAAGGCAGCAGGCAATAGCGGCGCGAGAGGCGCAGGCTCAGTTCCTTGCCAATATGTCTCATGAGATTCGAACCCCGATTAATGCGGTAATCGGTATGAATGAGATGATTCTTCGGGAGAGCAGCGACAAGACTGTGCGGGAGTATGCGCATAACATTGAGAGTGCAAGTAATATGCTGCTGGGACTGATTAATGATATATTGGATTTTTCCAAAATTGAGTCAGGGCAGTTGGAGCTGGTTGAAGATACCTACCGGCTTGCTTCACTCATCAAGGATGAATCCGTATTGTTAAATGCAAGAGCAGCCGGAAAAGCAATTTCAACTAAGATTGAAATTGACAAGGATATTCCCTCTAAGTTTTATGGAGATGAGCTGCGTATCAAACAGGTGCTTACCAATCTGATTTCCAATGCAGTCAAGTACACAAAGGAAGGAAGTGTTACCTTAAAGGTATTTTTCCGCTGGATGGATGAAGACACCGTTGAACTCTTTTTTGCCGTCAAGGATACCGGTATCGGTGTAAGGAAAGAGGATCTGTCAAAGCTCTTTGACAGCTTCAAACGATTAGAGTTAAATAAAAACCGCACCATAGAGGGTACGGGACTTGGACTTAACATTGCGAAACAGCTTGTGGAACTGATGAAGGGAGATATTACGGTAGAAAGTCAGTATGGAAAGGGCTCTACCTTTACCTTCTCCGTACCACAGAAGGTTATGGACAGAGAGCCGATGGGAACGTTGGAGGAGGCATTACAGGAGAGAGAGGATAAGAAGAGCACACAAAAAGAGAACTTTACTGTGGTACTCTGTCAAGAAAAAGTACAAGTTAAATGTGAACTTTTTTCATAACATT
>CAYLWP010000104.1:0-9510 GCA_964387365.1 uncultured Roseburia sp.
GATTAAGAAAACCCAATAAAATCAAGGGTTTTTGGCATTTAACAAATGCCTAAAGAAGAATTATCAAAGGAGATAATAAATGGGCGCAGTGTCCGGTTTATTATCTCTTTTTTATAAGGAGGAGATTAATATGTTATTATCAGAAGTTTCCCAGGAAGCATTGGATGCGGTAAACAGCATTATTTTTGGTTCCCATGGTGTATGGTTTTTAATTGGTGCTGCTTTTGTATTTTTTATGCAGGAAGGATTTGCAATGTGTGAGGCAGGCTTTACGAGAGCAAAAAATGCCGGAAATATTATTATGAAGAATCTGATTGACTTTTGTCTTGGAACAGTTGCCTTTATTCTTGTAGGTTATAACCTGTTATGTGGTGTAGGTAATAACTTTGCCGGTTGGGGAATGAATCCTCTTGACTTTGAGAACACAGACTGGTACGGATTTGTATTTAACCTGGTATTCTGTGCAACAGCAGCGACAATCGTATCCGGTGCCATGGCAGAAAGAACAAAGTTTGTTTCTTACTGTATTTATTCCTTTGTAATCAGCTTATTTGTATATCCGATTGAAGCACATTGGGTATGGGGCGGACAGGCACGGTTAACCAACTTAGGATATGTTGACTTTGCAGGCTCCAGTGTTATTCATATGGTAGGTGGTGCGACAGCCTTTATCGGTGCCGCAATGCTCGGACCTCGTATCGGTAAGTATGATAAGAATGGTAAGTCAGTTCCTATTATGGGACATAATCTTGTAGTAGCTGCACTTGGTGTATTTATCCTTTGGTTCGGCTGGTATGGTTTCAACGGCGCAGCAGCGGCAGATGGTGATGCATTAGGTAAGATTTTTGCAACAACAACAATTGCTCCGGCATTTGCAACCTGTTCTGCTATGATTTTCACATGGATTAAGAATGGTTCTCCGGACGTATCCATGTCATTAAACGGTTCTCTTGCAGGTCTTGTAGGTGTAACTGCAGGATGTAACAACGTAGACTTAATTGGTGCAGGAATCATTGGTATTGTATCAGGTATTTTAGTATGTGTTGGTGTATACTTTATTGAAAATACATTGAAGGTAGATGATCCGGTTGGTGCCGTAGCTGTTCACTTCTGCAATGGTCTCTGGGGTACACTTGCAGTAGGCTTATTCGGTGTTGTAGAAGGTGGCGAGGTAACAAAGGGCTTATTCTACGGTGGCGGTTTCCGTCAGCTTGGTATCCAGACACTTGGTGTTGTTGTAATCCTTGCATGGACCGTAGTAGTAATGACAATTGTATTCTATGTAATCAAGAAAACCGTTGGCCTCAGAGTATCTGAGAAGGAAGAGTTAGAAGGTCTGGATTCTACAGAGCATGCTCTGTAATCTGCTTATCCTGACTTCCAGCCTGCAAACTATAAGAAATAAAATAGAAGCATATATGAAAAAAGCGGTTCCGTTTTGGTTAGAAACGGAGCCGCTTTCTTGCTGTGCGCTAAGTGGTGCACGATTATATAATGGTTTCGATAGAAACACCCTTTTGATTTCTAAGGTTCATAATATCCTGATAATATTCATCATTTAAATTGATAATTTCATTATCGGTTGTGCGGATAACAGGTCTTGAATAGCTGTCATGATTAATGAAAATAACATCGCCTTCCATGCCGTTTGTTAAGGTGACACGGTGATTCAGATAGGAATTTGCAACATTTTCCAAAAAGGTCAGGATGTATTTGCCTTCGTATTTCTGTAATCCTTCATCTTCAAAAGCCTTAATAACGGAAAATGGACAAAGAGCCTTACGGTAGACTCGGTCACTGGTCATGGCATCGAAAATATCAGCAATCGTTACAATCTTTGCAAACTTATCAATCTCGTCACCGGTAAGACCATAAGGGTATCCGCTGCCATCACATTTTTCGTGATGCATGAGAGCGGCATTTTTAACCGGAAGCGGAATATTTT
Source organism: uncultured Roseburia sp. (assembly GCA_964387365.1). Classification (GTDB taxonomy): domain Bacteria; phylum Bacillota; class Clostridia; order Lachnospirales; family Lachnospiraceae; genus COE1. The sequence continues at coordinate 1,946 of CAYLWP010000104.1, forward strand.
CGAATTTATTTAATAAATGAAAGCCCTCTATCGGATGCGTCTTAATAACGGAAAACTCATCAGGTGTCAGCTTATCCGGCTTTCTTAATATACCGCCCGGTAAGAGGAATTTACCAACATCGTGAAACAGACCACAGGCAGTCGCCATTTTCTGATCCTCTTCGGAAAAGTGAAGCCATTTTGCAAGCATATTTGAAATCAAAGCAACATCAATACAGTGGACATAAACGGAATCATCAACATTTTTCATATTGAGAAGCATATCAAAAATACTGATATTGGAATTATCCTGCCTCATAATCTGCATGGTTTCCGTTAAGATATCATTTGCAAAAAGAGGTTGATTATGATATAAGGATTTCATCAGATTGGTGCGAAAATGCTCGGCACATTGATTGAAATCCTGACTGAAACGCCGGAACTGTTCACTGCTATGTATACGCTCCTTGCTGGAAATATCAGCAATAAAAGGAACTTGACTCTGAGCCTGGGCAATCGGTTTTGACAGCTCATCTGCAATTTCATCCTTAATGGAAACATAGTAAATAGAAAAGGTCTCCAAACGCGATATGATATTTTCTGTTAAAACGACGCCCTTTGGAATAATCAGATCCTGTTCATAGGTAAGGACATCCTCTGCGGTTATCATGCCGGGAAATAATTCGGACACCGGTATCTTTTTCATAGGAAATCACCTTTCTGTCATAGTAATGAATAGCTACAAACTATTCCTTATAATAAGTTTACGTTTAGATGAAAAAAAAGTCAACTAAAAGGGAGTTAATTGAATGAAAAAATACACAAATATCAATAAACTATCAGATAATAAATTTCTTAATTTATTTCATATGAATGCTCTGACGGATGCGGGAAGACCGTTTGATTACTATTTTGTATCCAGAAGAAAGGAAGACAAGCTGAAGCTTTATACCAAGGATATTCAGGCGGAAGGGATTGTGATTTATCCGATTCTTCGGGAAGAACCGGATAAAATCATTATGATTCGCCAGTATCGCTATCCGCTGGATGATTATCTTTATGAGCTTCCGGCAGGATTAATAGACGCAGGGGAAGCACCGTCGGAAGCGGCAATTCGCGAGATGAAGGAAGAAACGGGAATGGACTTTGAAGTATATGAGGAAGGCAATCCGGCATACAGAAGACCATTTTTCATGGGAGCAGGCTTTACGGATGAGAGCGTGAATGCGGTTTTTGGCTATGCAAGCGGAAGAATAAGCCGTGAGCAGATGGAGGATACGGAGTCGATTCAGGTGCTTATTGTGGACAAAAAAGAGGCGGAAAGGATTCTTGCCGAGGAAAAGGTATCGATTCGCGCGGCGTATCTGTTGATGCAGTTTATTCATGCAGATGAAAAGCTGCCGTTTGGCTTTTTGTGTTAATCTTTTGCATGCACATTGACTAATACAGTGTGCATTTATTATACTTATAGTATGCAGAAACTTGTGTAAAAGATGGAGACGGAGGGAGCGGAATGAAAAAGGTTACGATACAGGATATTGCCAGGGAAATGGAACTGAGCAGAAATACGGTTGCCAAGGCTTTGAGCGGCGGTGTGGTTGCACCGGAAACCAGAAAAGCGGTAATCGAAAAGGCATGGCAGATGGGATATGCCAAGCTGCCGGATGAGATACAGCGGAAAATGGAAACGCAGTATAAAAAGGAACAGGGAGGAACCATACTTGTTTTGTTTGACCGTTCCCAATCTGTGTTTTGGAACCGTACGCTGGTCGGAATCAGTGATGCCATGTCGGAAGAAGGCTTCCGCATGCAGCTTCTTATTGCAGATGAAAAGGATGAGGATGGGGATGCCGTACTTGCGCAGCTTGCAGATGATGTGAAGGGAATTATTTTTCTGAGCGTATTTCCTATTCGTTTTGTGCGCGGCGTGAGCAGAGCGGAGCTTCCGATGACCTTTTTTAACACGCCGGTTAATGCGCAGGACTATATTGAGTTGGGTGACGTATATAATCTGGAAGGCTTCTATTCGATGAATCGCCTTACCACCTACTGTATCGAGAAAAAAGGCTGCCGAAGCTTTGGTTACATCGGGTTTGCCGAAGGCTCCCGTGTCATTCAGGCAAGATACCTTGGCTTTTTGGGAGCTTGTAATCATTACGGTATTCAGCCGGATGAGGCGATGATGTTTACCAGACCGTCTAATCAGACAGGGTTTCATTACAGCATGGTAGAGGAGGCCGTTCAGCGAATGCCGGTTATGCCGGATGCCATTATTTGTGAAAACGATGAGGTTGCCAAGTACACGGCGCTTGCCCTGCTGCAAAAAGACCCGGGACTGGCAAAGCAAATGGTAATTACCGGTTTTGATAATACAATAGAAGAGGACTTTTTTAAGAAGGATATTCTGACGGTAGATGTAAAAATAGAGGAGCTTGGAAGAAGACTCGTTAAGTCGGTTGTTGACCGTATCAGGGACCCGCGCCTTGGTATTGTTTTTGCAACGTTAACGACATATCCGAAGTTATCATAAAGAATACACACCCTGTACACCAAAACCCGAAAGCAAGCTGTACTTGACGAACAGACCAAAAAGGAGTAACGTAAATTCGACACAAAAAATTCAGGAGCGCTTTTGTATCATCGGCGGGAAAGGAATATTTGATTATGGTATCACAAGATTACAAGGCTATGTTAAGTGGAAAATCCGTTATTCGTGAAATGTCAGCCTGGGCAGCAAAGAGAGGTTCTGAAATCGGTTATGAGAATGTATTTGATTACAGTCTGGGAAATCCTTCCGTTCCGGTTCCACAGGGATTCACGGATAAGATGATAGAGCTGTTGCAGACAAGAAGTCCGATGGAGCTTCACGGCTACAGTCAGTCACAGGGTATCCCGTCGGTTCGCGCAAAGCTTGCCGAATATTTGAATAAAACATACGGAATGAACTATACGGCAGAGCATATATTTATGACAACAGGTGCAGCCGGAGCAGTGGCACATGCAACAAGAGCAGTTACAAAGCCTGGGGACGAGGTCATTACTTTTGCGCCTTATTTTCCGGAATATCAGCAATACATAAACAGAACAGGTGCGGTATTAAAGATTGTTGCTGCCGATACGGAGCAGTTCCAGATTAATTTTGCTGAGCTTGAAAAGACAATCAACGAGAAAACAGCAGCGATATTGATTAATACACCGAATAATCCTTCAGGTACGGTATATTCTACGGAAACCTTAGAAAAGCTTGCTGCGTTACTTGAGGCAAAGCAGAAGGAATACGGGCATGATATCTTTATTATTTCAGATGAACCGTATCGTGAAATCGTATTTGCAGGTGTAGATGCACCGTATGTATCAAAGTTTTATGATAATACCTTATCCTGCTATTCCTATTCCAAGTCACTCTCCTTACCGGGAGAACGTATCGGATATGTGGCAGCCAATCCAAAGTGTACGGATGCAGAGCTTATTTCTGTTATCTGCAGCCAGATTTCAAGAGGAATCGGACATAACTGTCCGCCGTCCATTATTCAGCTTGCAGTGGCTGAAGTACTTGAGCTGACAGCGGATTTATCCATATATGAAAAAAATATGAACCTGATTTATGACGAGCTTGTAAAGCTTGGCTTTACCTGTGTAAAGCCGGGTGGAACCTTCTATGTTTTCCCCAAGGCATTGGAAGAGGATTCCGTTGCGTTTTGTCAGAAGGCGCTTAAGTATGATCTGGTACTGGTACCGGGCGATTCCTTTGGCTGTCCGGGCTTCTTCCGTATGGCATATTGTATCGATACGGAGAAGGTAGAGCGTTCCCTTGCGGCACTTCGTAAGTTCGTTGAGACAGAGTATAAATTAGTGGAGTTATAAATAAGATGATAGAAATTTTTAAAGCAATATTATTTGGTATCGTGGAGGGAATCACAGAGTGGTTACCTGTCAGCAGTACCGGACATATGATTATTTTAGATGAGTTTATCAAGCTTAAATGTACCGATGAGTTTTTAGAGATGTTTCTGGTAGTGATTCAGCTTGGTGCGATTTTAGCGGTTATTATTCTGTTTTGGAATAAAATCTTCCCATTTCAGTTTAAGGATAAGAAGAAACCTGTGATTGAGATGGATAAGATTATGCTGTGGCTTAAGATTGTAGTGGCATGTGTTCCGGCCGGGATGGTCGTAGTTCTTGGATTGGATGAGAAATGCGAAGAGTTATTTTATCATGCAGTTCCGGTGGCAATTGCATTAATCGTTTTTGGTATTGCCTTTATTGTAATTGAGAGAAGAAATAAGGGAAAGGAAGCACAGATTAATTCCTTGGAGGAGATAACCTTTAAGACTGCATTTTTAATCGGTATGTTCCAGTTAATCGCAGCAATTTTCCCGGGAACCTCAAGGTCAGGAGCAACTATTGTAGGAGCGTTATTAATCGGTGTATCCAGAACCGTTTCCTCTGAGTTTACGTTCTTCCTTGCAATTCCGGTAATGCTTGGGGCAAGCTTACTTAAGATGCTAAAGTTCGGATTTGCCTTTAGCGGAATGGAGCTTGCGATTCTCACAGTTGGTACTGTGGTTGCTTTTGCAGTATCGGTTGTGGTAATTAAGTTCCTGATGGATTATATTAAAAAACATGATTTTCAGGTATTTGGATGGTATCGAATTGTGCTGGGCGTGTTCGTTATTCTTTTAGGAGCAACGGGTGTGATTTCTGCTTAGAAGATATTCCATAGATAAAAAGGGACAGTCACAGGAATGGTGAATTGTTCCTTTTTCTTTTGCTTTACACTTTTTTAATAAATAATTCTTGAAAAGGTTGTTGACAATAAAATGCAGAAGTAGTAACTTAATATATGTAAATATTAGCACTCCACACGGATGAGTGCTAATAAAGCAAAAAACAGCCATTGATAATAGGAAGGAGTGTTGCTAGGTTGGAATTAGATGAAAGAAAGCGTAAGATTCTGCAGGCGATTATCCGTAACTATTTGGAGAGTGGTGAACCGGTAGGAAGCCGAACGATATCAAAGTATACTGATTTGAATCTCAGCTCGGCAACCATCCGAAATGAGATGGCGGACTTAGAGGAGTTAGGATATATTCTTCAGCCGCATACCTCAGCAGGAAGAATTCCTTCCGACAAGGGCTATCGGTTTTATGTGGACCAGATGCTTCAGGAAAAGGAAGAACAGCTGAATCAGGCGACGCAGGAAGTAAAGGATATGCAGGAGATGCTTCTGGAAAAAGAAGATAAGATGGAAGCAATTCTCAAGCAGATGGCGAAAATGCTTGCAGTAAATACCAATTATGCAACATTGGTATCCGCCCCACAGGTACGCGGGAATAAGCTTAAGTTTATCCAGCTTTCCAGAGTCGATGTCAGACAGCTTCTGACAACGATTGTTGTGGAAGGCAATGTGATTAAGAATACGATGATTCCGCTGGCTGAGCCACTCGATGATGAGACGTTATTAAAGCTCAACATTCTTCTGAATACGAATCTGAACGGACTTCCGATTGAGGAAATCAATCTTGCTATGATAGCAAAGCTGAAACAGCAGGCAGGAATCTATAATGACGTTATTTCAGAGGTTATGGATGCTGTGGCAGCAGTGATTAAGGAAGATGAAGATATTGAGATTTATACGAGTGGTACCAACAACATCTTCAAATATCCGGAGCTTTCCGATAACCAAAGAGCAAGCGAGCTGATTACAACCTTTGAAGAGAAGCAGCTGTTAACAGAGCTGGTGCAGGATACACTGTCAGAGGAAAACAGCACAGGGATTCAGGTTTATATCGGTAACGAGACACCGGTTAAAACAATGAAGGATTGCAGTGTGGTAACGGCTACCTACGAATTGGAAGAGGGCATGAAGGGAACGATAGGAATTATTGGTCCGAGACGAATGGATTACGATAAGGTAATCAGTACCCTGAAGACATTAAAAAGTCAGCTGGATACATTATATAAAAAAGATGATAAATAACATGAAACAAGAAATGAAAGTAGCTATGAAGGTACTGAATAGTTACAGAAAGGATGACGGAGCAGAGTGGAGGAAAAGAATTTAAACGAAGAACAATTAAGTCAGGAAGAAGCCATCCAAGAAGAGAATCAGACAGAGAGTACAGCCGAGGAAGCAGAAGCGGCTCAGGATATAGAGACAGCACAGGAGGATTCTGATAAAGAGGCTTCGGAAGAAACAGCAAAGCAGGATAAAAAATCCGGTAAGAAGAAGTCCATCTTTGAGAAGAAGGATAACAAGCTTCAGGAAAAGGTTGATGAGCTCGAAGACAGAGTAAAACGCCAGATGGCAGAGTTTGACAATTTTAGAAAGCGTACCGAGAAGGAAAAAGCAGCAATGTTTGAAACCGGTGCAAAGAGTGTGATTGAGAAGATTTTACCTGTTGTAGACAACTTTGAAAGAGGTCTGGCAGCACTTTCCGAGGAAGAGCAGAAGCAGCCGTTTGCAGAGGGCATGAACATGGTATACAAGCAGCTGATACAAGAGCTGGATAAGCTTGAGGTAAAGCCAATCGAAGCAGTAGGCTGCGAATTTAATCCGGATCTTCACAATGCAGTGATGCAGGTAGAAAGTGAAGAATATGAATCCGGTATCATTGCACAGGAGTTACAAAAGGGTTATACCTACCGTGACACCGTGGTAAGACACAGTATGGTAGCGGTTGTACAGTAACTGTACGTAGTAAAATAATTTTTGAGTCTAAAATGATAGATATAGGAGGAATAAAATCATGGGAAAGATTATTGGTATTGACTTAGGTACAACAAATAGCTGTGTGGCTGTTATGGAAGGCGGAAAGCCAACCGTTATTGCTAATACAGAGGGAGCAAGAACAACACCTTCCGTTGTTGCATTTACAAAGACAGGTGAAAGACTTGTAGGTGAACCTGCAAAGCGTCAGGCAGTTACAAATGCTGACAAGACAATCTCTTCTATTAAGAGAGATATGGGTACAGACAGAGGCAGAACAATTGATGATAAGAAGTACTCTCCACAGCAGATTTCTGCTATGATTCTTCAGAAGTTAAAGGCTGATGCTGAGAGCTACTTAGGCGAGAAGGTTACAGAGGCTGTTATCACAGTTCCTGCATACTTCAACGATGCAGAGCGTCAGGCTACAAAGGATGCAGGTAAGATTGCAGGTCTTGATGTTAAGCGTATCATCAACGAGCCGACAGCAGCAGCTCTTGCATATGGTCTTGATAATGAAAAAGAACAGAAGATTCTTGTATACGACTTAGGTGGTGGTACATTCGACGTATCTATCATCGAAATCGGTGACGGCGTTATCGAAGTACTTGCTACAAACGGTGATACACATCTTGGCGGTGATGACTTTGATAATAAGCTCATCGATTGGATGATTGCTGAGTTTAGAAAGCAGGAAGGCATTGACTTATCCGGTGATAAGATGGCGATGCAGAGATTAAAGGAAGCAGCAGAGAAGGCTAAGAAGGAGCTTTCAAGCGCTACAACAACAAATATTAACTTACCATTCATCACAGCTACTGCAGAAGGTCCTAAGCACTTTGACATGAACCTTACAAGAGCTAAGTTTGATGAGTTA
>CAYLWP010000105.1:0-9240 GCA_964387365.1 uncultured Roseburia sp.
GAGCTCTTACAGTAGCTATCAAGAGAGCACGTCACGTAGCTCTTATGCCATACACCATCGACTAATCGATAGGGTTTTGAATGTAAGACAGACCAATTATCTGAAAGGATAGTTGGTCTTTTTTTCATGGAAAGCCCCTGTTTGCATAACCTTCGAATTAAAGGTATAATAACAGTAATTATCAGAGCAGGTCGAAGCGCTTGCTGCTGAGACCGTGAGAACATGATTCAGAATAATACAATCATATGTAAATTTATGAAAAATAATAGGAGGATTAATATGAGCTTATCCAAGGTTACAGAGAATTTTTTGCGGTATGTTAAAATTGATACACAGTCAAAAGAGGAGTTCTCAGACCATGTGCCGTCAACTGAGAAACAGCGCGATCTGGCGAAGCTTCTGTATCAGGAGTTATTAGATTTGGGTGCTTCTGATGTGCGCTATGATGAGGAGCACAGCTATGTCTATGCGGTAATCCCTTCAAATCAGGAGAAGGAGGTTCCTGCGATTGGCTTTATTGCTCACATGGATACTTCGGATGCTGTGAGCGGTGAGAATGTGAAGCCAAGAATTATTGAGAATTATGACGGACAGGATATCGTGCTGAATGAAGAGCTGAACATTGTGACACGCGTTGCAGAGTTTCCGATGCTGAAGGACTGTGTAGGAAAGTCTCTGATTGTAACAGATGGCAACACACTTCTTGGTGGTGATGACAAGGCAGGCGTTGCTGAGATTATGACAATGGCAGAGTATTTCCTGACACAGCCGGAGGTGAAGCATGGAAAAATCTGTATCGGCTTTACACCGGATGAGGAAGTAGGAAATGGTGTGGAGTTCTTTGATATTAAGGGCTTTGGCGCTGATTATGCCTACACGGTAGACGGTGGCGAGCTTGGTGATATGAGCTATGAATGCTTTCATGCGGCAGGAGCCAGACTGACAGTGCGCGGAAAGAGCGTCCATCCGGGATATGCAAAAAATATTATGCGAAATGCAATCAAGATGGTAGGAGAATTTACGGCAAAGCTTCCGGAGGGAGAATGTCCGGAATGCACAGAAGGCTATGAGGGCTTTTATCATATTACAGATATCAAGGGTACCGTAGAGGAGGCTGTGGCTGACTTTATTATCCGCGACCATGACCGAGAATTGTTTGAGCAGCGAAAAGTTTTTTTCAGGGAGATTGCAAAGAAGTTAAATGATATGTATGGTGAAGAACTATTTGTGGTTGAGATTAAGGAGTCTTACCATAACATGAAGGAAATGATAGAAAAAGAAATGCATTTGATTGAAAATGCAAAACAGGCAATGCTGAATATCGGAGTAACACCGAAGGTATCGCCAATCAGAGGTGGTACAGATGGTGCCAGACTTTCCTTTGATGGTTTACTTTGTCCGAATCTTTGTACCGGATCCGAGGGACATCACGGAAGAAATGAATTCGCATGTATAGAAGAAATGGAGAAGATAGTAGAAATATTGAAGGAATTAGTTCTAATTTATGCTAAGCAGTAATGGATAATTTCGGCAAAAGCACAGTTGTTTCAAGTTTTGGTATAACTTTCGTATTCAAGAAGTAAAATCGTTATGGAACTTTACACAAAATAATGATATACTTAATTTGTGTGATTGTATCTATTTTCGTGATTATTTAAACACTCTGCAGAAATTCAGAGCCAAAATAATTACATGATGAATTTTTACATCAATTTGAAGAGGGAATTATGCATGAAGCAAAGAATAAAATTAAAAGGTAGATTAAAAGCATACCTGCAGACAGCCATCCTTTTAGGCGTTGTGCTGGCAGGAGTTAATGTGGGAATATATTTTCTGGATATTGAGTCCGGTGTTATTGTAAGCGCTTTTTTGGTTGTATATTTTACGGCGATGTTAATTCTGCTGTATCATAATAAACCGATTATTATGAATGAATTTATCAGTTTTGCAACGCAATACGGACAGATTCAGCGAAGACTGCTTCGCGATTTGGAGCTACCACATGTGCTGATGGATGAAGCCGGAAAAATTATTTGGACAAATATTGCCTTTGAAAAGGTGGCTCATACGGAAAAGGGGTATCGTAAGTCTATTACTACGCTTTTTCCGAGTATAACCAAGGAAAAGCTCCAGTTTGAAGAGCAAACAGAGTTTGAATTGAATTTTGAAGAGCACGAATATGTAATGAAGCTCAAAAAGATATCCATTCAGGAGGTTCTCGATAACAGTGATGTTCTTCAGAATGATGACTTTGAAGGATATTTGCTTGCAGGTTATTTATTTGACGAAACAGACTTAAAGACTGCTTTGAGAGAGAATGATTCTCAGAGTCTGGTTGTTGGTTATATCTATCTTGATAATTATGATGAAGCATTAGCCAGCGTTGAGGAAGTAAGACGTTCTTTGCTTATTGCCTTGATTGACAGAAAGATTAATAAATATATATCCAATCTGGACGGAATTGTCAGGAAGATGGAGAAGGATAAATATTTTGTCATCATGCGTAAGCAATCGCTTCTTACCCTGAAGGAAAACCGTTTTGATTTGCTTGAGGATGTAAAGACGGTTAATATCGGTAACGAAATGGCGATAACGATTAGTATCGGTATGGGACTTGACGCTCCGACCTATGCACAGAACTGTGAATACGCCCGTACCGCAATCGACCTTGCGCTTGGCCGAGGCGGGGATCAGGCAGTTGTAAAAACATCACAGTCAATTGTTTATTATGGCGGAAAGAGCCAGCAGGTTGAGAAGAATACAAGAGTTAAGGCAAGAGTTAAGGCTCATGCGTTACAGGAAATCATATCAAGTAAAGACAGGGTGTTGATTATGGGACACCGTCTTAGCGATATGGATTGCTTTGGCTCTGCGGTCGGTGTTGCATGTATTGCAAGAGCATTGGGCAGAAAGTCTCACATTGTTCTGAATGATATGACAGCATCTATAAAGCCGTTGGTAGAGCTTTTTAACGATAGAAATATTTATGATGAAGATTTTATCATAAATGGCTCCGAGGCATTGGAACTGGCAGGAAATAGTACTGTGCTCGTTGTGGTTGATGTAAACAGACCAAGCATTACGGAATGTCCGGAACTGATTAAGGAATGTAAGACGGTTGTTGTTCTTGACCACCACAGACAGAGCTCAGAGGTTATTGAGAATGCAACGCTTTCCTATGTAGAACCGTATGCGTCGAGTGCATGTGAGATGGTCGCGGAAATTCTTCAATATGTCGGTGAAGACGTCAAGGTGAAGTCTAACGAAGCAGATTGCTTGTATTCGGGAATTATTATTGATACAAATAACTTTACGACAAAAACAGGCGTAAGAACCTTTGAAGCAGCAGCTTATTTAAGAAGGTGCGGTGCTGATGTTACAAGAGTAAGGAAAATGCTTCGTGATGATGCGAAGGATTATAAAGCGAAGGCTGAGACGGTTGGTAATGCTGAAATATATAAAAATGTTTATGCGATTGCCATATGCCCGTCAGAAGGACTCTCAAGCCCGACCGTGACAGGCGCACAGGCTTCCAATGAGCTGTTAAATATCAATGGTATTAAGGCAAGTTTTGTTTTAACAAATTATCAAAATCAGATATATATTTCTGCTCGTTCCATCGATGAGGTAAATGTGCAAATTATCATGGAACGTCTCGGTGGTGGCGGCCACATGAATATTGCGGGTGCACAGCTTGAAGGTGTTACTGCAGAAGAGGCGATTTCTATTATCAAAGAAACTTTAAATACTATGCTACAAGAGGGTGCAATATAATGAAGGTTATTTTATTACAGGATGTAAAGTCAGTAGGAAAAAAGGGAGACTTAGTTGAATTAAGCGAAGGTTATGCAAGAAATTTCATCCTTCCAAAGAAGTTAGGCGTGGAAGCAAACAATGCCAACATGAACAACTTAAAGCTTCAGAAGGCTAACGAAGAGAAGATTGCGAAGGAACAGTATGAGGCTGCCGTAGCACTTGGAAAAGAAGTAGAGGAGATGTTAGTAAAGCTCAGCATTAAGTCCGGAGAGGGCGGAAAAACCTTCGGTTCCGTTTCTTCCAAGGAGATTGCGAAGGCCGTTGCAGATCAGTATGGCAAGGAAATTGATAAAAAGAAGATTCAGATGCAGGATGCAATCAAGTCTGTTGGAACACATGAGGTAACAGTGAAGCTTCACCCTAAGGTAAGCGCGAAGCTTCGTGTGAAGGTAGAAGAGGCTTAAACGGAAAGAAGATATGTGTTAGATTATTTTGGGAGGAACTAATGTATAAGAGTAAGTGGAGGTAGTTTATGCCTGAATTGGATGAAGCGATATTAAAAAGAGTTATGCCACATAGCATAGAAGCTGAGCAGTCGGTAATCGGCGCCATGCTAATGGATGCAGAAGCAATCACCATCGCAAGTGAACAGATTAATGCGGATGATTTCTATGGAAAACAGTATGGAATATTGTTTGACACGATGGTGGAGCTTCATGACGAGGGAAAACCGGTTGATTTGATTACATTACAGGATCGTTTGAAGGAAAAAGGCGTACCGCCTGAGATTTACAGTCTGGAATATATCAGAGACATTATAACAACAGTTCCTACCTCAGCGAATATAAAGTATTATGCCGGTATCGTTGCCGAGAAATCGGTGTTGCGTAAGCTTATCCGCGTAAATGAGGAAATTGCGAACAATTGTTATTCTCAAAAGGAATCACTGGAAGTGCTTTTGGAGGAAACGGAAAAGAAGGTTTTTGAAATTGCACAAAAGAGAAATAATGGTGATTTTGTGCCAATCAGGCAGGTGGTTATGAATGCCATGAATATGATTGAAGAGGCATCAAAGCAAAAAGGTGCCGTTACCGGTGTTGCGTCCGGCTTTATTGATCTTGATTATAAAACGGCCGGCTTTCAACCTTCAGATCTGATTTTAGTTGCGGCCAGACCATCAATGGGTAAAACGGCATTTGTTCTTAATATAGCGCAGCATGTTGCCTTTAAGGATAATAAGGCAGTAGCAATTTTTTCTTTGGAGATGTCAAAGGAGCAGCTTGTAAATCGTTTGCTGGCTCTGGAATCCAAGGTAAATTCTCATTCAATCCGAACAGGTAATATGAAGGATGATGAGTGGGAACGTCTGATTGAGAGTGCAGATGTTATTGGTCGCTCCAATCTGCTGATTGATGATACTCCGGGTATCAGTTTAGGTGAGCTTCGCTCCAAGTGTCGTAAGTTCAAGCTGGAATATGACCTGCAAATGATTATTATAGACTACTTACAGTTGATGACAGGTTCCGGAAAAACAGAGTCCAGACAGCAGGAGATTTCTGATATCTCAAGAGGTCTAAAGGCGTTAGCAAGAGAGCTTCGTGTTCCGGTTATTGCTTTGTCTCAGTTATCCCGAGCAGTAGAGCAGCGTCCGGATCACAGACCGATGCTCTCCGATCTTCGAGAATCAGGAGCAATCGAGCAGGACGCAGACGTTGTTATGTTTATTTACCGAGATGACTACTACAACAAGGATACAGAGCTTAAAAATGTAGCTGAGATTATCCTTGCCAAGCAGAGAAACGGTGCCATCGGAACGGTTAATCTTGCATGGTTACCGGATTATACACAGTTTGCAAATCTTGCAAAATAGATAAATTCAGATAAGAAATCTTTTAAAGGGCTTGCCGTTATAAAATGGTGAGCCTATTTTATTGCACATTCTTCTTGTTGCAAAAGCCAAATGAATAAAAACAGTTGACTCTGACGTTACGTGATAGCTTATGATGTCTATATAAGAGGTGATAACAGATGAAAATGCTGATTAAAGAATTTGCACTTGGTATGCAAAGTGGAACAAAGCCGTGGGATGCTGAGGCGCAGGCACTTGTAAACAAGCTACAAGATTATATAACTATGCACTACTATACTTGCACAAATGAGATTCTTACAGGTCTTGGTGAAATGTACGTTGCAGATGAAAGATTTAAGACAAACATTGATAAACATGCTGATGGTACGGCAGAGTATATCAGCAAAGCAATTTTTCATAAATCTATGTCAGATGCAGGCGATATTTGACGTTCGATTCCATGAATGATTTATTTACTCAAAAGACCGGATATGTTAAAATAAGGAAGAATAAATTAAGAATGAATACGAAAGAGAATATAAGGAGGCTTATATTCTCTTTTTTTGCAACTGCACAAGACATATTAATTTCAGGTTTAATGGGGGCAATGTGCGGCACTTAATACCCACTACACTTAGATTGGATTGGTTTAGTTAATAGTCTTGCCCGACTTATCGTTTTGGGTATAGAGGGCTTAAAAGTACCTCCTATACCCAATTTGAGCTTGAAAATAGCAAGTTTGTCAAATTAGCGATGTGATTTTGGGTATAGAAGCCTCAAAAAGTACTCCCTATACCCAATGGCTTCAAAAAAGTAAATTCGTCAAAGCTGAGGCAAATTTCGCAGTATTGGACTATCAACCTCAAGTCACAATATTCCCCTGCTGAACCTGAAATTAGTAAATAATTACATAGAAGAGTGAGAAAGGAGAAAGGCATGGTAAAAGAAACGTATTTGATTAATGAGGTTGCGAAAGAAGTACATGTGGAATCGCATGTGTTAAGATACTGGGAAGAAGAACTGGGTATTCCGATTACCAGAAATAATCAGGGACACAGAGTATATACAGAAGAGGATATCAAAAGATTTATCAGAATAAAGAACTTAAAGGATCAAGGCTTACAATTGAAGGCAGTCAGATTAGTCTTGAATCAACTGCAGGAAAGTGAGGATGAAGAAGATTACATGAAACAGGATAATCCATTTGCTCAGAAGCAATTTACTAAAATCAATAAAAATGGAGAAATGAAGGTGATTCAGATAAAAGGAGTGAAAAATGTGGACAAGCGTGAAAGCAATGTTCCGCATGAAAGGGATAGCAGTCATAGAAGTGAGATAGCAGTTAGAAAACAGGAGCAGTTGAAGGAAGAAGACAATAGTCAGGAAAAGCTGGCAAGAATGCAGTACCTATTGCAAAAACTGATTGCGGATGCAGTAAGAAGCAATAATCAGATATTGATTGATGAGCTCTCAGGACAGATGAAAGAAAATATATGTAAGGAGATGGATTACCAGTTCCGATTATTGGAAGAACATGAAGAGGAAAGAGATGCTGCAAGACAGGTACGAGAGGAAGAACGTGAAAAATTGCGTAGAGAGACAGAAGAAGAACATTATAAGAAAATAGATGCATTGCTTCGTGAACGTCGTGAGAAGGGAGAAAAGAATAAAAATAAAGAACCGGCTTTCCTACGTTTTCTCTCTAAATCGAAGGCATAAGAAAAACCCCTTCAGAAATCTGAAGGGGTTTATGTTCGCAAATATTATGCCTGTTCGATAGAACCTGTTGGGCAAGCGCCGGCACAAGAACCACAATCGATACACTTGTCAGCGTCGATTTCGAACTTTCCATCGCCCATGCTAATAGCGCCAACCGGACACTGAGCTTCACAAGCGCCACAGCAAACACATGCATCAGAAATCTGATATGCCATAATATAAATCCTCCTTATATCATAAAAAATCATAGCCAATACAGGCTATACTACACAGCCATTGAAATAATCTGTCGATTGACAAATCATTATCAAGATATACATATTTTAATATAAAAACCGCCTAATTACAAGCTTGAAACATGATAAAATGGCAAGTATTCAATATTATACAAAATAGTCATAACTAACCAAAATATATTTATTCCATGCCTCGACGTTCTTTAATTCCGTCTAAGATATGCTGTTTTAATTCCGGAATCTTAGCCTTATCCATATTTGGAACATCCTTAAGAGCATAATCCATACCCAGCTTCTCGTACTTACTTTTTCCCATGGTGTGATACGGAAGTACATCAAGAGCCTTTAAATTGGTTAATCCACCGATAAAAAGCCCAAGCTTATGAAGATAAACAGGGTCATCGGTAATACCCGGAACAACAACATGACGAATCCATACATCCACATTCATCTTATCCAGATATTCTGCAAAGGCAAGAATATTTTCGTTAGGCTGCTTTACCAGCTCCAGGTGCTTTTCCGGATCAATATGCTTAATATCCAGCATGACAAGATCTGTTACAGAGCAGAGTTTATCCATTTTGGTAAGCCATTCCGGATTACCGTTTGGATTGTAGGCGATACCGGATGTATCAAGGCAGGTATGAATTCCTTTTTCCTTTGCTAAGGTGAATAATTCTAAAAGAAAATCTATTTGCATAAGAGGTTCTCCGCCGGTTACTGTGATTCCGCCATCACGATAAAACGGTTTGTTTCTCTCATAATTGTCAATAATTTCAGCAGGATCCATTTCTGTTCCGGCATTCATTTCCCAGGTGTCAGGGTTATGGCAATAAGCACATCTCATAGGACAACCCTGTACGAAAACAACGTAACGTACCCCCGGGCCATCTACAGTTCCAAAGGACTCCAGAGAGTGAATTCTTCCTTTCATAGTCAATACTCCTTTTCATTTATACGCCGCATCAAGGAAATATGAAGTATTTTCGAGATTGGCTCTGAATTGTTAACTCAGTTTCAGTTATAATATAGTGTATCATTACTATAACTATTATGTCAAAAAAAACCCCGGAATAATCATTCCGGGGTTTTACATCTACGATAAAAGCTATCTATTAGATTGCTTCGTGGAATGTACGAGAGATTACATCTGCCTGCTGTTCCGGAGTTAACTTAATGAAGTTAACTGCATATCCGGATACACGGATTGTTAACTGAGGATAGTTCTCCGGATGCTGCTGAGCATCTAAGAGCATATCTCTGTTTAAAACGTTAACGTTAAGGTGATGACCACCCTTTACAGCATAACCATCTAATAAAGCAACTAAATTGTTTACCTGAGTTGTATCAGCCATTTTTATTTCCTCCTATTCTAATATACAGAGAATGATGTTTGTCATTATTCTCTTGCATGAAGTAACAGATATTCTTAGTGTCTGAAAGACACTTTAGAACAGTTCTTCATGCATTACTCATAATCTTCTAACCCCTGATGCAGTGTCGGGACACTGCAAGCAAGAGGAGTTCTGGAACAGTCAGTGCAACCAAGGGTCTGCACTTCTTTTGTAAAAACGTCGTCTTTAACCTCAACGTTTACATGACCTACGGCATTTTGTTTTGAAAATCCGGCGTCAAGCTGTGCAACAAGATCATCAATCATTGATTTCTCATCCATAAGTA
>CAYLWP010000106.1:0-9182 GCA_964387365.1 uncultured Roseburia sp.
AGGTCGAACATTCTTGAGAAAAAAGTGTAAACCAATATTGACAATATCATTATTAGAGCAGTTTATTTACGTATCTTAAATTCGTGAAAAAGCTGATGCTTTTCGATGTGCAATTATTTTGACGCTTCAAAGAGTACCTCTGATATATTTTCAAAAAGGTTAATATGTTCTATCATTTTGCATGTTTTACCATCAAATGTGAAGTGTACCACCCAAGGCATTAAGCCTCTAATCTGCTCGAATTGAGGATATAAAAAGGTCGGCTGATAGTAATGGATAATCGTACTTAAAGCTGTTCCGTGAGAGCCGATTACAATATTCCTGTTTTCATATTTCTGAAGAACTTGGATTAATGCAGAGATATTTCTTTGCTGAACTTCTCCAAGGGACTCTCCATCCGACAGCTTGTAATGAAAATCTGCCCATTGTTTTTTGGCAAATCCATTAAAGTCCTCAATCCAACAGCTATCAATCTTACGTTCCCGAAAATCTTCCATGGTAGTTATTTCAAAGCCATAAGTGTCTGCAAAATCCTTTACCGTGTCAACGGATCTCGTATATGGACTTGAAAGAACAACATCTATGGATTTATCAGCCAAAAAAGAAGTAACTAATTTGCGGTCAGCCATCCCTTTTTCGGTTAATTCCCTTGTTAAATCATTGTGATTGTTGTAATTTGGTTCTGCGTGTCTGATAAAATATATGTGTGTCATTTTTTCCTCCGTAATTTAATCCAGCTTGTCTAATACCTTTTTGTATGGTGCAAGCATTCCTTCGTTCATTTTGTTGCCGATTTTTGCTTTAAGCTTTGGTGAAGAAATCATGGCACCCACAAGGTACATAGCTAACATAGTGCCGCGCTTTTTTTGCGGGAAGTCGTACTGATTATGTGCTTTGAAAAAGCGGTGGTCAGCCTTCATCATGCCTTGCATGAGCCAAATTAAATCGCGGAAAATTTTCATCCCGCCCACACCATAAAAGTTCTGCGGCGGTACATATTGATGTTCTAACGCATAACAAAGAGTTTCAGCCATTTGGTCGATTTCTGCGTTTGGATTGACTTCATCGGTAGCAACTCCGGCAAGAAAATTACCTCCTACCTGTGCACGGCCTTCGATAATCATTTGCAGATTGCTTTCTGTGCTGTAATTGCCGCTGACAAGATATCCCATAGGCATACCCATAACGACTGTTCTATGTCCATTGCAGAACTGTCGGTCATCATATAGCTTAAAAGTGGAACCCATGGAATGATCTTTAATAGAAAAGGCGTACACAATAGCTTGGGCTGTTTGAATATCATTACGTAAAAACTCATCAAACCCATCTGTGTAGACACATTTTCCGGAAACAGCACAATTAAAACAGCCAAGACAGCCCCCTTTGAAAGGATATTCCCTGATATTAACAATGCGTGTTTTCAGAGGTAAAACAGCCTGAAAACGTGCAATCATATTTTGTAATTGCGTATTTTGTTCGTCGCAGTCGGTGATGATAACAATATCGCCGGATTTGTCAGCGGAAGCTGACGGTGGTACATCAACAGGTGCAGGATTTGCCATAGCCTGTAACTGCGGAAGCACTTCATATTTGTTGTTTTTTATGCTCCAAATAACAAAATCAAAGAAGCTTTTGGCTTCGTTCTGCCCCTTTTTGGTGGTTAAATCGTCCATATCAGCGGATAGACCGCGAATGAACTTCATACCCATATCCTGACAATTATCCTGAACGCATTTATGTGCGGTAACATCATAAAAATGCTTGGAGGTTGTAAGCTGTGTAGCAAACTTATCCTTCAGAGATACGCCCGATTCCTTCAACAATTCAATAAAGCGATGCAGCTGGTAAGGTGCAATAAAGGTATAAACAGGATAAGAAAAAAGCAATAAATCTGCCTGTACTACTGCTTCTATGACCGGTGCAAAATCCTTTTCCAGTGCCTTGATTTGCTGCCCTGCATGAAGTATCTGAAAGGTGTGTTCAGGATGTAGTTTTTCTAAATAATGAATGGTTTGCAAGGTAATACTGTACTGTCCCTTGGGACTTCCGTTTAAAACCAGAATATTCATTGAATTCCCCCTTATTCACTAATCTAACAGGCTTAACTGCCCTGTTTTTATCGATTTTAGCTTACGTTCTGTTATTTTGTCATTTTCTTTTACTGTACCACACAATAATGGTGAGTTAACATCATAATTTTTGGAATTTTCAATAACGCTTTCCATACTGTAATTGGCGTAACAGTATTTGCAGCCATTTCTGCAGGTATTATAGGTTCCAACTTCTATACTTTCGATGCAGCCGCACTCTTTGCGTTGGTTCTTGTCTTTGCCGGCTTTGATTTTGTATCCAATAACCTTTTCTACATCTGATTGATCAACGCAACAGCTATGGGAAATTCCTATATCTTCTAAGTCAATCTGTTCTGCACAGGTAGTAATCTGCATGCCGTTTTCGTGAGCGATTTTGCTTAAAGTATGTGCGAAATGCTTTAATTCTTCTGTACCAAGTTTAGTTTGATTTAGTGTACTTAGATTTTTTTGATTCTTGGCATAGGTATCTACAAAGCTGATAATGCAACGCTTCGTGCAGCCATGCAATCCTTCTGCAATCTGCGTAAAAGCGTTTATATGATATTCTTTGGTGTACTTTTTCGTGAACATGATAGGATCATAGCGCCAAATCACTCTTTCTGCTCCGATTTTAGACGAAAGCTTCTGAAATATCGGTATCATTTTGTCCTTTTTATGAGGAACATTACATTCTATATCTTGTCCATAACCAGTTAAGGTAAATTGAAAATAGAACGGATAATCCTTTAGCTCGTCCAAACGTCCTAACATCGGTTCGGGGTTCTTGGTCCAGAACACAATACAGTCCACAAGTTCCGGCGATAGGTTGATTTTGCTAATCTGGTGCGGATTCATGGGATTTCGGACATAGAGAAAGCCTTCTTTTATGCGATTGAAAAACCATTCCGAATAGAAGCTTGGGATATCCGTTCTTCTGCTGACACTTAAAATCATGGTTGTTTCCTTTACTCAAATTTCTTTACCATATTACTTAGCTAATAATTTCTATTCTGTTTTCAATAAGTTCCTTCATTTTTTGCTTTAATTCATCAGGCAAATAAGATTCTTCACATTGTTCTATGAACTTGTCTTTTAAGGAACATACTTTTTTCATCATATTTTGAGCTGATTTATCAGATATGCCGCAGCTTTCTGCAAAGACCTTAAAATCTTTTTTTCTAATATTTCTTTTCTTGCCATTAAAAGTAAGTGCTAATTGTTCCTCATCTGTTGGCAAAACAATATTGACCGGAAGTAAATCATAAGCTTTTGATAAACAAAACTGTCTATTTCCCGGCTCTGATTCTCTTAGCGAAAAATTTTTCAGGTGCATATCAGAATTTCCGATTACAAATGAAAAAACAACTCGTAAAAAAAGCTCTGATAAATCTAAACCGGGGCAAACAGAGTATTTTTTTATGATTCTTCCGCAGTTTTCATAGGAACCTTTGTATTTATCAATCGTTAATCTATTAGATAGCTGACAAAAGTCTTCCATCGCATACATACTTACCTTCTTTTCGCTAATGTCCCTGTCAACACGTTTGGTGATATAAGCATATTTTTCATTAACTTTAATTAGTGCGTGTGGTACGGTCTGTATTCCTGCAAGCTCAGCCATACGCATGGACAAATCCTCAAACTCTGGTAAATGACGGTATTCTTCTGTTTGTGGTTTTAATATATAACCTGTAGGATAATCAACAATCGTAAGTCTTGTATCGATATCAAGGGATAAATGAAGGGAAAGCTTTTTTTGTACCCCCGGAACTGTCAACCCTTTGTTAACGGTGTCATTGGCCAGATTTTCTAATTGCTCATCAGATATATCAATCATTGGCATCTTTTTGGTGCCAAAAAAAGCCTTCACACATTTATTATGCCAAAGATTTTCTTTTTCTGCATCTGTAGAAGTATCTTTGATTAACTTACCACAATACAAACATTTCATCTCTTAACCTCATTCCTTATACAAACATCTCCGATGCAATCTTTACATGCAGATAATAGCAACCCGAATCTGTCATTAGGATTTATTTTCCAATTTCGGCTCACGATTCCAAGTAGCCACCCTTCAGGTATTAAGCCATCAAAAAAAGGAAATAATATCGTGGAACTATATTCTGTTTCGCTAAGTGGTAAGGTAAGACTGACAGCAACAGCTTTTTCTTTTTTTAAGTATTCGGTATCATAAGAAAAGGTATAACCTTCTTCCGTTTCTGCTATAATTCCCGCAAAACAATCTTGGATATAAACATATCCTTTTCTATATTCGTCACTCATAGTTATTTCTCACTCTTTCCCGGGACGGCCATCATTCCAAACATTGCAAGGGCCTGGTTTACTTTATCGAGTCGTACAGTCTCCTTTCCTTGCTCCAACTCTCTGACAAAGCGTAATCCTAAACCTGAGCGCATTGCAAACTCTTCCTGAGTTAATCCGGCTTTTTTTCTTTCTTCTTTTATATAATTTCCAATCACATTCATATATATAATAGTACACCCTATCGGGTGCAAATTCAAGAAAGACTATTACAAAATATACCCGACAGGGGTTATTTTACAAAGAAATCATCACATACTATACCCGATAGGGTGTATTTTATTTTCTACTTCATGTGACATCCATAATCTTTTCTGATATCAAATATCAAGCTGATAAAGCTCGGATAATAAGGAATAAACTCTCCACTTTCAATCATGTGAAGCACTTCTTCCTTAGTTGTCCACTTTGCATTTTGCACTTCTTCATATTGTAAGTGTAGTTCAGATAAATCAATGTCCTTTTCAATCAGATAGACATCATCAAAGCCCTTAGAAAAATTAATCGTCAAATGAGGGCGCACTTCTTGTAAATCTAACTTAATTCCTAATTCTTCCAAGACTTCTCTTTCGGCCGCGGTCCGGCTGTTATCACCTTGAACAGCACTTCCGCCTACGGAAACGTCCCACATATTCGGCCAGCCTTCTTTAAATGATTGTCTTTGCTGAATCAGCAGTTCTCCCTTAGAATTAAAAATACAGACATGTACAACTAGATGATAGTCACCTTCTGCAAAGGCTTCTCCTCTCACCATTGTTCTGTCTGTTTTGTTTCTATCAACATCATAAACATCCCATAATTCCATTGCGGTAATCCCTCCAATATCCGACATTAGTTAACATAATTATATCATTTCTTGGTGATTTGATAAACAAATATCCGATATTTCGTATGCAACCGTCTAGATAAAGTACATATGAAACCCTTTGTAACAGGCATTTCTAAAATCCCCCTTCGTTATATGCTCTTGCAATTACGTAGGATGGCTCATAGTATGCACCGTAGTTAAAAGATATTATTTATTCTCTTCCTCTGCCTCACTCACAATATTCGGGTCATACTCTAATATATCTCCCGGCTGGCATTGCAATACCTCACAGATTGCCTCTAGGGTAGTCTTGCATTAATATAAAAGATTCATCTGCTTAATATTCCTCTACTATATCATGTTTATCCGAAATATCTTCC
The DNA here is from genome assembly GCA_964387365.1 of uncultured Roseburia sp. Taxonomy (GTDB): domain Bacteria; phylum Bacillota; class Clostridia; order Lachnospirales; family Lachnospiraceae; genus COE1. The sequence goes on from CAYLWP010000106.1 coordinate 5,583, forward strand.
ACCGGTTTTTCAAGTCCTTCGATGATGATGTGGTTTTTGTCTGCATAATCCCATAATGCTGCATGGATTGCTTCTTCTGCCAAGAGAGAGCAATGAACTTTTACAGGCGGAAGTCCATCTAAGGCTTCCATTACTGCTTTGTTTGTGACAAGTAAGGCTTCCTGTACGGTTTTACCCTTTACAAGTTCTGTAGCTATACTGCTTGTGGCAACTGCGGCACCGCATTCGAATGTTTTGAACTTAACGCCCTGAATGACACCATTTTCATCAATATCCAGATACATTCTCATTATATCGCCACACTTGGCATTTCCTACGGTGCCGACTCCGCTTGCATTTTCTATTTCGCCGACATTTCGGGGATTGTTAAAGTGATCCATTACTTTTTCGCTGTACATATTCTGTTCCTCCTAGGCTCTCTTTTTGCTATCTTCGTATAAAGGAGACATAGCTCTTAATCGTTCCACAATTTTTTTGAGTTCATCTACCGTATAATCAATATCTTCTTTTGTAGTTTTCTCAGACAAAGTAAGGCGAAGCGAGCCATGTGCAATCTCATGTGGAAGACCGATTGCCAATAATACATGAGATGGGTCTAAAGAGCCGGATGTACATGCAGATCCACTGGAAGCGCATATTCCCTTTTGGTCCAGAAGAATCAGCATGGATTCGCCCTCGATGTATCGGAAGCAGAAATTCGCATTATTCGGAAGTCTTTTTTTCCGTGCACCATTTCGTCTGCTGTCCGGAATTTCCTCCAATATTCTGTCAATCAAATAATCTCTAAGCTCCGTCTCATATGCGACTCTGTCAGTTAATGATGCCTTTGCAAGTTCTGCAGCCTTGGCAAAGCCTATGATGCCCGGTACATTATGTGTTCCGGCTCTTCTTGCTCTTTCCTGTGAGCCACCATGAATAAAAGAGAGCAGTTTTAATCCTTCTCTGATATACATGAGTCCGATGCCCTTTGGACCATTTATTTTGTGGCCACTGGCACTTAATAAATCAATATTCATCTGTTCTACGTCTATTTCAATGTGTCCGAATGCCTGCACAGCATCTGTATGGAATAACACACCATGGTTTTTAGCAATTTGTCCGATCTCAGTAATGGGCTGTATGGTTCCTATTTCATTATTTGCAGCCATGACTGAGATTAATATGGTATCCGGGCGAATGGCTTTTTCAAGTTCATCCAGACTTATGCTGCCGTATTCATCAACATCCAGATAAGTCACTTCATAACCGTTCTTCTCCAAGTATTCGCAGGTGTGAAGAATGGCATGATGTTCTATTTTCGTTGTAATGATATGCTTCCCTTTGGCTGCATAGGCTTCAGCTGTGGCTTTTATTGCCCAGTTATCCGATTCTGAACCGCCGCCTGTAAAATAGATTTCCTTTGCCTTGGCATGAATCAAATCTGCAAGTGTTTCTCTTGCCTTTGTTACTGCTTTATTTGCTTCGCCTGCAAAGGAATAGACAGATGACGGATTGCCATAATAATTTGTAAAGAATGGATTCATTGCTTCTACTACTTCAGGATAAACCTGAGTTGTTGCTGCATTATCTAAATAAATGAATTTGCTCATATAAACACCTTTTCCTATTAAACCTATTTAAAAAAATATGAAATCTCTTTCAAAAATTAGCTTTCATTTTTAGACTTGACTTTTAATAGTTAGTCTCTTTCTATGCAGACTTCTCTGCATCCCTATCATGTTTCACCTATTTATCTGGTATGAATTAAATGGAATATTCAGGTTCCACTGTCTTACCGGTATAATCAAGTATCTGTAATATTATTGAGCGTAATTTTAGGAAATCTACACTGTCACGCTTTCTTCCAAGTGTTTCATTTCTGCCAATATTTACATCAACAATGGACTCAATTTTAGCCGGTCTTGGAGTCATGACAAAGATTCGGTCACTTAAATAAACTGCCTCATCCACATCATGCGTTACCATAATCATGGTCGTTCTTCTTTCCTTCCAGATTCTCAATAATTCATCCTGCATGTTCATTCTTGTGAATGCATCCAACGCTCCAAACGGTTCATCCAAAAGCAATACTTTTGGATGATTAACCAAGGCTCTTGCAAGACCTGCTCGTTGTGCCATTCCACCTGATAAATGATGCGGTAGTGATTTCTCAAAGCCATCAAGCTTTACAAGCTTGATAAATTCGTCAACATCTGCCTTTTTCTCGTTATAAACATGTCGCATTTTCAGTCCGAAAGCGATATTTTCATAAATATTCAACCAAGGAAATAAGGTAGGATCCTGGAAAACCAAGCCTCTTTCATAGCTTGGCTTTATTATCTTTTCATCGTCCAGATAAATACTCCCTTCCGTTGGCTGAGTTAAGCCGGCCACTAATCTTAGGAAAGTGGATTTTCCACATCCGGAGGGACCAATCAGGCAGATAAACTCTCCCGGCTTGATATCTACATCCACATGATCCAAAGCAATAACTTTTTCACCTTTTGGATCAATAAATTCTTTTCTAATATTACGCGCTGAAATAGCACCTGTTGTTCTTACCGCCTCTTCTACCATTTCACAACACCCTCCTGCCATGATAATAATTTATCTCTTACTCTGAATTGAATGGTTACTAAAATATAACAGAATACCGCAACGATAATGAGTCCGGCATATACATTAGGGTATGCCAGCATCTGCTTCTGCCAATTTACATACCAGCCGAGACCTGACTTACAGCCAATCATCTCTGCCGCCATCAATGCCACAAAGGAAGAACAGGTCGCATTGAAGAATCCAAGGAAAATAGAAGGAGCCGCTGCAGGAATCGCAATCTTAAACAGATTCTGCCAATTGTTTGCACCTAATGTAGAGGACACTTCAAAATAAGCATTTTTCACGCTCTGAATACCGGAACAGGTCAGGATTGTAATCTGGAACCATACACCGAATGCTATCAGAAACACGGCTGCGCCTTGAGCAGATGGAAATACTACCAAAGCCAATGGAGTCCAGGTAGAAGATGGAATTGGTCCAAGAATACGAATCAATGGGTATATCCAATAATTTGCCTTCTTACTCCAACCAACGGCAATTCCACATGCCATACCTACAAGAAATCCAATCAAAATACCTTTTATCAGAAGCACTAATGAGCTTTGAATACAAGTTAATAACAGGATTCTGTCTTCAAAAAATACATTGAAAATTCTAGCTACGCTAGGAAAATAAATCTGTGGTAATAAGAGAAATTTTGCCGTTACCAGATTTAACAATGTCAGGAAAATATATACACCGCTAATGAAATATCCTCTATATGCATATTTCTCCCTAATCTTATCCACAAATATGGATACAACTGTCAGAATTATTACAACTGCGAGCGATATGTATAAAAAATATCTGTAATGAACTAAATCTGAATATTTTATTTTTTCATGGTTTGGAATCACTACTTCCGTTATAATCGCTAATAATACACCTAATATCGGTGCAATCGTTCTATGGTCAAAGACGTCTTTTTTTTCAGTTAGTTTTGCATCCAATACTGCTGTGTCTTCTCTCATTTTTATAACCCGTCTTTCTGCGAAAGACACCAATGCGTCATGAAACAGATGC
>CAYLWP010000107.1:0-9162 GCA_964387365.1 uncultured Roseburia sp.
TAATTATATCAAAAATAATGGGATTTTGCTTGATTAAATCAGCGTTTCCCTAGTATATAGATCCATCAAAATGCACCTTTCATCCAATGGTATATTGGCACTTCCTTTCAAACTGTTTTGTAAACCTTTACACCAAACACCACAGATCTTTTTTGCTATACAATTATTACACAAATCACTAGTCTCTCTGTTTGCCTTCTTTATTTCTGTAAAACTTTCATTTCTGTATATATCTTCCAAACTATTGATATCATCCATATTCATACCGTATTCCGAATACTCCGCAAAAGTATGACATGGATATACCCTTCTTTCTGGAGTGATAGATAAAGAATACCCTGCTGAACACTCTTTCTGCTCCATTTGCATCAATATTCTAATCATCAGGCCTATAAACATTCTTGGAACTTTATTAATCTCTTCGTTTTTTAATTTATACAAATAGTAATCAGCCAACTCATTACATAACTTTTTATATTTCTCTAATGTCTCTTCATCTTCCATATCCAGCTTATATTTTGGATTGCATGTGCTTACCGGAATTATTTCATATGTACTAATAGGAAGCTGCTCCATTTCTCTGCACCATTCCATTGCTTTTCCTTCGCAATAACAATCCAGATGCTGCTTTGTCAAAGTATACTGTACATAGATTCTCATTCCCTTATCATTGAGAGTATCTATATTTTTTGTAACAACTTCATAAGTACTATCTATATAATCTGCTACACGATTTTTATCATGTATTTCTTTCGTACCATCTATACTTGTTCCAATCACAAAATGATACTTATTTAAAAACTCCAGTATTTCTGCATTCAAAATAGTTCCGTTAGTATTAACTGATAGTGCCGGAAGCTGCTCTCTTTCATAAGTTTCATAGAGATATTCCACAAATTTCTTAATCTCTTTAAAATTCAGTAACGGTTCACCTCCAAAGAAAGAAATTGACTTTACTCCTTTGTGGATGTTCCACATTTTAGTATAGGTCGACACATAATCTTCAAAAGAAAACTGTCTATTTACAGATTGAATACCATACGTTCCTTCATCTGCATAACAGTATTTACACTTCAAATTACAAGACGCCGCCGCTATATAAATAATGCTTGGTTTCCATCCTTCATCATGCACTGAAGGCACATGCTTCTTTGAGGGTATAGGTAGAAATTCCTCTTTATTTTCTTTATTTCCTCTAAAAACCTTAATATTTTCATTATCAAACCATAAATCTTCTTTAATTTCGAATAACATATTTCACCTCCAGCGATTTGTTACTTATCTCCTCTACAAGTCTTCGAAACAGTGTCTTTTCTGCCTTTTCAATCTGATTTAGTAATGTCTCTATAACTTCTGAATCTGACTCTTTTGCCTCAACCACAGTAGCTTTTAAGTATCTGGATAATTTTCTCCATAAATTTCCAACAGCGTTTAGTTCTTTCTCTTCTATGTTATATGTCTGTTTCAACGCCTCTCCAAACTCTCTTCGATAGAAGAAAGAACTACCATTCTGTATACTCTGCACCAATACATACTTAGCAACTTTATTGAAATTGTTCCAATTATCAACTAATATACTTTTTGTTTTTTGATAAAACCCTGCTCCCTTACACCAGCCACCATCTTTATCTTCGTACTCTTCAGACAGTATAAGCGCCTTAATACCTTTTATAATACACGAATGAATTGCTGACTTTTTTACCTGCTTATCATCTATATAGATAATTTTGAAAGCAACATTTAGCGGTCTCACTGACATCAGGTTCAATTTTTCAAAATCCATTTTAGTTATTTTTTTTAAAACTCTTCCTTCATCATAATCTCCTCGTAATACCAACGTGTCTCCATCTATTTTATCTACACAATATGTTCCAAATGTATGAAAGAACTGTACAACTTTCGAGTTTAATTCTTGTATTTTAGCAAAATCAATAGTAGGTAGAATAACCATTATGCGTTCTGTGTCTATTTCTTCGCCATTGAACAACTCATCAATATCCATAAAATGATAACTAACTTGCAGTTTTTCCAACAATTCATCAATAAAATAAATTCCTCTTCCCGAAAGTATATATAAGCTCTCTCCTCCATATTTCATAAAATTTATCGTATTGCTTAATCCGCTGCATAAAACTGCTTCATTATAGTCTAATCCAACAAGCTTATTACTTATCAAGGATAAATCACAACTCTTCATTCAAATACATCCTTTCATAACCGATTCTCTTATAACGACTAACCATGATTGAAGTCTAATGTATTTTGCGTAATACAACCACAAAGCTTGAGTTAAATGACAAGAAAAAGGAGTGAATAACTCTATTTCTCATTCATCATTCTGCTTACTCCTAAATATCTATCATTTACTCTAATATCCGCATTTTTACTCTTTACACCGTTATACTTACCATATACAAATGGATAAGGAGTTGATGTATTGCAAATTTTGAACAATCAGTCCATCATTATGCAAAATCTTCTTTATTACAAATGTGAGACTCCAAAAGAAAAAATTGGGGATATCATAAAACATGTAGATATGCATATAGATACCATTGGACTGAAAAAAATGGGAAAGATGATTACTTCGATGGAAGAAACAGAAGGCGCAGCATCAGTTAATCTTGATATACTGATTCCTGTTGATTCATCCTTTGAAGAAAATGAACATTTTTTATTACTCCCACAATTTAAACTCCTTCATGCCGTAAAAATCAGGCATGAAGGAACGATTAATAACCTGTCAAAAACACAGGAGATACTGAAAAAATACTTAGAAAGTCACTCTTACGAAGCAATAACAAAATACTATAATGTCATCATTCGGCATGACTCAGAAATATTAGCAAATTCAATTATTGATATTTATGTAGGTATTAATCCTAATGTCTTAATTTGAGACAATATAGTATCATCTGATAGGTTAAGAAAAGAAAAAGGTCGGTTTGAATTCAGAACTCAAATCGACCTTCTTCTTTATATTTTAGATTATTATTTTATTCATCAAATCCGGCAACTCCTCAAATGCTCCAATCGTATAATCCGGAGCAACTGCCTCGCCAAATCCGTAAGACGCATATACAAACGGGATGCCTGCCACTCTTGCAGACTCCTCGTCTCCGCTTGTATCACCGACATAAACAGCTCTTGTTACACCATTTCTTTGCATAATCAGCTTATTGTTCTCGCCCTTAGGAACCTTATTGTCTCCCCAGCACTGAATATCGTCAAAGCAATTTTCCAGCTTATGTGCTTTGATAAAGCTCTCAATGTACCCTGACTGGCAATTACTTACCACGAACAGCTTATACTTTTTATGCAAAATCTTCAGTGTCTCCTCAAGCTTAGGATAGAGAATGCCACCATGCACGCTTAAATACTCGTTTTCAACCTCACAGCATTCATCCATCAGCAATGCCTTTTCCGCTTCTGTATTATGCGGAAACATTCTGTTTGCAATCTCGTTCATCGGCAGTCCGAAATATCCGCTAAGCTCCTCGGCAGTCAACGGACCACGCTTACACTCGGGATGATTGGAAATCACCACATTCCAGATATGCACAATCCCTCCTGTAGTATCCCACATCGTTCCGTCTAAATCAAATATAATCGCTTCTATTTTTTCCATATTAACAAATCTCCGCACCTGATGGCATTGGCTTTTCTGCGGTCATCAGTGCAAGATTGCCTTCTGCATCCTCTGCACATAATAACATACCCTCAGATACCACTCCCGCAAGCTTAGCAGGCTTTAAGTTCACAAGTACCATAACCTTCTTGCCAACCATCTCTTCCGGTGTGTAATGCGCCTTAATTCCGGATACAATCTGCTTTACCTGACTTCCAATCTTTACCTGACTGCATAACAGCTTCTTGGACTTCGGAACTGCCTCACAGGCAATAATCTCACCAATCTGAAACTGCAGCTTTGCAAAGTCATCATATGAAATCTCTTCCTTTGCCTCGATATCAATCACTGCTGCTTCTGCTTCAGCAGGTGCTTCTTCGCCATTGAGCTTTCTCATTTCTGCTTCATACTCAGCCTTCTGTGCAGCCTGAATTGCCTCAACCTTTGGCGTAATCTCCTTCGCATCAAGACGTGCAAATAAGATTTCCGGTGTCTCGGTTACCTTGGTTCCGCTTGCGTACAGACCAAACTTCTCTAAATCATCGAACTCACGCAAGCTCGTGTTAAGCTGCTTAGCAATTCTCTGGGCTGTTTCCGGTAAGAAGCTGTGAAGTAAGCTTGCACCGATTGTAATAGATTCTGTCAGGTTGTAAAGTACCTCTGCCAAACGATCCTTGCTTGCTTCATCCTTGGCAAGTACCCAAGGTGTTGTCTCGTCGATATACTTGTTACAACGTCTGAATAAATCAAATACTGCAGTTATCGCATCAGCAACACGAAGCTTATCCATCTTCTCCGCCACCTTTGCTCTTGTTCCGGTAACCACTGCCTTCAGGTTCTCATCAAAGCTGTCTGTTACACCTGTACTCTTTACAATGCCGTCAAAATACTTATTACTCATGGAAACGGTACGGTTTACAAGGTTTCCAAGGATATTGGCAAGGTCTGAATTGAAACGCTCCACAACAAGCTCCCAGGTAATCACACCGTCATTTTCAAACGGCATCTCATGAAGCACGAAGTAACGGGTTGCGTCTACGCCGAATAAATCAGCCATATCATCCGCATAGATAACATTTCCCTTGGACTTACTCATCTTATCGCCGCCCTGTAAGAGCCATGGATGACCAAATACCTGCTTTGGTAACGGCAGTTCTAATGCCATCAGGAAAATTGGCCAGTAAATAGTATGGAAACGAACGATATCCTTACCGATTAAGTGAAGATCCGCCGGCCAGTTCTTTTTAAACATTTCGTTAGAGCCGTCCGGATCATAGCCAATCTTGGTAATATAGTTGGTTAACGCATCAAGCCATACATATACGACATGCTTTGGATCAAAGTCAACCGGAATACCCCAGCTAAAGGATGTTCTGGATACACATAAATCCTGTAAGCCCGGTAGTAAGAAGTTATTCATCATCTCATTCTTACGGGAAACCGGCTGAATAAACTCAGGATGTGTATTGATATGCTCGATTAAACGGTCAGCATACTTGCTCATCTTGAAGAAATATGCCTCTTCCTTGGCAGGCTTAACCTCACGTCCACAGTCAGGACACTTTCCGTCCACGAGCTGAGACTCTGTCCAAAAGGATTCACATGGTGTGCAGTAAAGTCCTTCATAAGAGCTCTTATAGATATCTCCCTTGTCATATAATTTCTTAAAAATCTTCTTGACGCAGTTCTCATGATCCTCGTCTGTGGTACGAACAAAATTGTCATAAGAGGTATTCATCAAATCCCAGATTCTCTTTACTTCTCCTGCTACCTCATCAACGTATTCCTTCGGTGTAATGCCTGCTGCCTCTGCCTTCTCCTGAATCTTCTGACCATGCTCGTCAGTTCCTGTCTGGAAATAAACGTCATAGCCCTCTGCCTTCTTGTATCTTGCAATTGCGTCTGCCAGAATGATTTCATAGGTATTGCCAATGTGTGGCTTACCTGAGGTGTAGGCAATTGCTGTTGTCATGTAATACTTTCCTTTGTTTTGCATTTTATAAATCTCCTTCCTGAATTGAGTTGTCGTGAAATACATAATATAGAATGTGCAAAGCACATACTCGCGCCGAGTGCGGTCGCTTGCGACATATTACATCTTCGCACGAGTGCGCATCCTCGCGGAGCGTTTTAATTGCATAGGAATTTCCTATGCAATTAAAAAAATCCCGTCCCTATCAAATAAGGACGAGATATATTCCCGTGTTACCACCTTAATTCGCCTTGTTCTCACAAACAAAGCCTCCGCAGGTACACATGATACCCTGTCGCTATAACGGGCGAACCCTGTCGCAGCCTTATCGGAAACCGACTCGGTGCGCTGCTCAGAAGCCATGTTCAGCATACTTTCTTCTCATCCCTCGCAGCCCTGACAGCGTCAGTAGGATGTTCTCTGTAGGAATACCATATACTTACTCTCTTCGTCATCGCTTTTCACGTTTATCCTGATATAGTACTAATTTATCACTAATTATAGTTTTTGTAAATAACTAAGTTTTATTATAATTGAATATGTCACTTTTTCAGCTATAAAATCAATTGCAACCTTTCTCATACTCTGTTAAAATATACCTTGGTTACATTTATCGTAATAAATATTGTGCTTTTTGCACGGAAAGAGGTAATTAATCTTGAATAATAATGAAAATAATAAAATAACCCCCGGGAAGCTTCTGCTTCATATATTTCAGGGTGCGCTGATTGGCTTAGGTGCCGTTCTTCCCGGTATATCTGGTGGCGTTTTAAGCGTTATTTTCGGCATCTATAAGCCCATTATGGAGCTACTGGCCAATCCGTTCAGTAAGTTTAAGACCCATGTTCCGAAACTGATTCCGTATGTTTTAGGTGTAGGTATCGGATTTTTAGGGATTGCAAACCTTCTGTCCTATGTCCTGGAAAAATATCCGGATCCTTCCGTCTGTCTTTTTATCGGATTGATTGCGGGCATGCTTCCTTCCATATGGCGTGAAGCAGGGGAACAGGGAAGAACTAAGGGTTCCTATCTTTCCTTACTCATAGCCATGCTTTGTATTTTTGCATTATTAATCGGACTGGAAAACTCCTCTGTTGAGATAACGCCAAGCTTTGCCTGGTATCTGTTCTGCGGCTTCTGCCTTGCATTGAGCTTGATTGCTCCGGGTATGAGCTTTTCCACCCTGTTAATGCCACTTGGCTTATATACTCCTTTTGTTGGTGGCATCGGACATTTTTCCATGCCTGTATTGATTCCCGCAGGTATTGGTGCTCTGGCAACCGTTATCTGCCTTTCCAAGGCGGTTAACGCACTGTTCGACAAGCATTATTCTCTTGCGTTCCACGCAATTGTGGGTATTGTCATTGCCGCTACTGTCATGATTATTCCTTTTGAGAGCTTCTTTACCTCTCCAAGGGCAGGCATTATAAATATTTTATGTATAGGAATCGGCTTTATTGCAGCACTTCTGTTAGACCGGTTTAACAGTAAGGTAAGTGTAGATAACTAGAAAAAACGCATTGCGTCCAAATATATGGAATACGCAATGCGTTTTCTGTTAAATTCCTGTAACCATTGATACAATCGGCATGGTTATTACTGACAGAAGTGTCGTTAATGCAACTCCCTTTGACGCCAGCTCATAATTACCATCATACTGCTGGGCAAGCATGGCTGTCATACTTCCAACCGGAGTGGAAAGCATAACCAGACATACTCCTGTTAACATCGGGCTTAATCCTAACTGCTTTACAAGAAGCAGCCCGACAATCGGTATCACAAGAAGCTTGATTGCGGTAAAAAGCATCAGCTTGGTATCCGTTATCAGCTCTTTTATTTTCATCTGTGACATCGCATCGCCAATTACCATCATACTTAACGGTGCTGTCAGATTACCGAGTGTATTCGCCACATTCTCGATTACCACCGGCACACGAAGCTTTGTAAAGTACAGAATAATGGTAATGATGCAGGCTATCACACCGACATTGAGAATCTTTTTCCAGGGAATTGCCTTTTCCGTATTTTGTGCATCCTCGTCCTTCTTGCTCAGCGCTCCGACACCATAGGTATAAATAAGCGCATTGTATGGAATCAGGAATAAGGACGCATACAGTAACGATTCGCTTCCATACATCGCTGTCAGCAATGGGAATCCCATAAATCCAATATTGGAAAATACCGTCATTACCCTATAAACACCGTAATCCGTTTTCTTCATGCGTAATATTCTCGGTATCACCTCTGCCAATACCAATAACACCAGATAGAAGCTGACCGCAAGCGCTATGGTTATGGCAAGCTCTTTTCCCTCTATGGCCGATTCCTTATTAATGGTTGAGGACAAAATCAATGCCGGATTTGCAACATTTACAACAATCCCCGACAAAAGCTTACTTGCCTCTGCACTAAATAATCCGATTCGTCTGCACAGGTATCCTATCATCATAATAATGAACAGAACCAGCATCTGTTGTAATAAAATCATCTTAATTGACCATGAACCTTTCTGTATTTATTTCATTGCTTCCTTTATGACTCTTAATACATTCCCGCTTGCCAGCTTATCTAACTGCCTGGGCGTTACGCCTTTCTTTTCCAGAGTCTCAAACAGCAATGACATCTGCGTCGGATGTGAGATTTCAAGCTCTCCTTCTACACCGTCAAAATCAGTACCGATTCCAACGCAGTCCTCACCACCAACCTTGATAAAATGTAACACATGCGCAGCCAAGTCCTCTACTCTGCTGACCGGTTCTTTGCTGTCACCTACAAATTGCGGGCAGAAATTGATTCCTGACACACCTCCGTGCTCTGCAAGAACCCGTATCATATCATCAGTCAGATTTCTTTGGTGAGGTGTCAATTCCCTGCAATTGGAATGAGACGCGATAAATGGCTTCCTGCTTAAGGCTGCCACATCATAAAAGCCTCCGTCCGACAGGTGAGACACATCTATCAGTATACCAAGTCGGTTCATTTCTGCAATACTTTCTTTGCCAAATTTTGTAAGACCTTTTTCCATAACAGTAGCATCTTTAGAATTAGGATAACCAAAACAATTGGAATAATTCCATGTTAACGCAATGGCGCAAACTCCCTGATTATAAAAATGCTGCAGTGTTTCCATACTGCCGTTTACAAGTCTTCCATCCTCAACCGTCAAGACAGCTGAAGACAATCCTTTTTCCCAATTTTCCTTAATCTCATCATAATTATGAGCTATCGCAATAAAATCCTTGTGTTTCTCCACTTCCTTATGCAGATTATCACATAGAATTCTGAAAAACTCTTCGTCAGGCGACATCGGCGGAACCATGTCTTCTCTCCTAGGCGGAAAAAACACCGCAAAAAACTGGCACATCTGCTTTGCTTCCTGCATAAGCTTTAAGCTCTGCATACCGTCATTATCATATAATAAACCGCTATCAGCCCGTAATGTCCTGAGTAGCGTATCACAATGCATGTCAACGTAAGAATACATAATCATACCTCCTTTTGTAAAAGGGTAGTGTCAAATTTACTACCTTATTTTTCTTTCTAAACCTTTATTTTCGGGAGT
>CAYLWP010000108.1:0-9090 GCA_964387365.1 uncultured Roseburia sp.
ATCTGTTTCATGACGCATTGGTGTCTTTCGCAGAAAGACGGGTTATAAAAATGAATATTTCAGCTATCTTAATTGCGGTTGCTGTTGTTGGTGGCGTTGGTCTGTTCCTTGGTCTGTTTCTGGGTGCCGCAGGAATCCTGTTTAAGGTTGAAGTAGATGAAAAGGAAGAGGCTGTACTGGGAGCTTTACCGGGAAATAACTGTGGTGGCTGTGGATTCCCAGGCTGTTCCGGTCTTGCAGCAGCAATTGCAAAGGGTGAAGCGCCTGTAAATGCGTGTCCTGTCGGCGGTGAGGCTGTCGGTAAGGTCATTGCCGGAATCATGGGCGTTGAGGCAGAGGAAAGCGTACGAATGACTGCCTTCGTAAAGTGTGCAGGTACTTGTGAAAAGACAACACAGAACTATGAATATACCGGTGTTGAAGACTGTAGCATGGTAAGATTTGTTCCTGACGGAGGAGCGAAGTCATGTAGCCATGGCTGTCTCGGCTTCGGAAATTGTAAGAAGGCTTGTCCGTTTGGCGCCATTTCCATTCAGGATGGAATTGCAGTCATCGACAAGGAGGCATGTAAGGCTTGCGGTAAGTGTATCGCAACCTGTCCGAAGAACCTGATTGAGCTGATCCCATATGATGCAAAGTGCGTGGTATCATGCAGCTCCAAGGATAAGGGACCGGTTGCCATGAAGGCCTGCCAGTCAGCCTGCATCGGCTGTGGACTGTGTGCGAAGTCATGTCCGAGCGAAGCGATTACCGTAACGGACTTCTTGGCTCACATCGACCAGTCTAAGTGTACCGGATGCGGTGCATGTAAAGAGAAGTGCCCGAAGAAGGCGATTGTGTAAATATGAAAGAGGATAGACATGTAGCGGATCACTTTGCTACATGTCTATTTTTTTAGCCTTTTTTCGGACATACCGTACCCATAAATGTGGACACATTTAAATTTTGGTTATCTCGACAAGGGACAATCTTCCGGCTCATTTTGGGCATAGGAGACTCTTTTTATGTGTTCTATACCCCAAATTGCATCGTTATTTCAATAAACACATGATTTCCGGTGTAAAATTGGGTATAGAACACACTTTTCGAGGCTCCTATACCCAAAATCATATCTTTGTTAAGAAAAACGTCCCCTTTTTTGACGTACCGGGGACATCATTACCTGAAATCAGAACTTTCCAATACCAATATTACGGCGGGTCTGACATTACATTCCAAGGAAGCCGAAAACACCAGTGCAGCTGGTCGGTATGAATGGGGAGCCACATATATATAATGGTAACACTTACCCGGTAAGAACCTATGACATAAATCATAATATTACGAAGAAGGACGGTTGGCAGACCGGATATGTGACATTTTATGCAGTTCAGGATGGCTGTACGGAATATGCGATTGCTTGTGGTGATACGAAAGACAAATCATATTATCGAATAAAGAGTGATAAATACTATGAAAATTCAGAAAACAATTGAAATATTACACACAATACGATATAATAGCAGAGTAAAGAAGTTATGTAAAACGTAATGTGCGCAATTATCAATACAATACATGTGATTTTGTGTGTAAATGGGGGACTAATATGAGACTTACAGATGATTACTACGAGGAAGAAAAAGACTCCAATAAAGGAATGCTATATTGGGTATTGGGTATGTCGGTGGTTGTGCTGGGTGTTGTGGGACTGGTTTTCGGAATGAATTATGAGAAGAAGAGCGGTTCGAATTATCAACTGGCAGTGCAGCAGGCGGCTGAGAGAAGAAAGGCAGCAGGGATTGAGGATGAGCAGGTTCCGTTAGAGCCGAGTGTGGATGCCTTGATTTTGGGAAGTACGCTGACCTCTGACCAGCTTGATATCTGGGATTTGTCGGCGCTGGACGGCGCAGAGGAGGAAGCACCTAAGTCCACGAAGAATGGAACGGTTACGAATCAGACAACAGGTGAAACAATTGTGGATGGTTCGTCTAACAGCGGCAGTGAGAATTCAGCGGCAAGTCTGTCTGATGGTAAGACCTCTGTCTATGATATGTCTGACAAGGAAGAGAAGGAAGAAACGGCAGACACGGAAGAAACAGAGGAAAGTGAATTAAATGACGGCACGCATACACTGATTAGCCGTGCTAACGGTACAGAAGAATGGGTAGAAATCAATGAGAATCTGCCGCAGAATGAGTATGTAAAATCACGCTTTGTATACAAGGATCCGATTATGAGCTACTATGTGAATGGTAAGCAGGAGTCATGGAGTGGCGTTGATATTTCAAGTAAGCAGGGTGTTGTCGATTTTAAGAAGTTAAAAAAGGCCGGCTGTGATTATGTAATGATTAAGGTCGGTGGCAGGGGCTACAGCAGTGGTGAGGTAGTTCTTGATGAGAAGCTCAAGGATTATATGAACGGAGCTGAAAAAGCAGGACTTGATATCGGTGTTTACTTCTTTTCACAGGCAGTCAATGAGGACGAGATAGAGGAAGAGGTAGAGACACTGTTAGAAGCCATTAAGGATTATGACATTGATTACCCTGTTGTGTTCCGTATGCAGGAGATTGAAGGCGATATGGCGAGAGTGGAAAGTCTCGATATCGACAGCAGAACAGAGCTTGCATCCATTTTCCTGGAAGAGGTAGCAGATGCAGGCTACACGCCAATGCTTTACGGCAATAAGGAGTGGCTTGTAACCAAGCTGGACTTGGAAGCGTTGAGCAGGTATGATGTCTGGTTATCCCAGAAAGCAGATACCCCTGACTATCCATACGAGTTCACTATGTGGCAGTATGAAACAGAGGGAACCATTAGCGGAGTTGGAGAAGAGACCGGATTGAATATCAGCTTCAAGGATTATTCTGAAGAGTGATAATGAACCAGCTTTTCTGATATTTTTAACCTCGCATAAATATCCGCGTAGACTGCGGGTGACAGTCCTTCGAGGTAGTTCTGGGTATAATTTTTCTTTACCCCGTTACGCTTCAGGACATCAATGGCTTTATTGTAGGCAATGGCGGCTTCGTCCTCTGTATCATACGTTCCCACTACAAAGTAGCCGGGAAGGTTGATTTTTGCCTTGTATTTTGTTTTCCCTTTTACGGTTATCCTGGTAACACCAAGATAGCGGTTGATGATTTTCAGGTTTTCACTGCGGAAATCCGTATCGTCACCGTTTATGAAGATAAAGTCTTTTCCGGGCACGCTGTAACTGCGGATTCCGTGGCGGTTGAGAATATTTACCTGCATACCGTAGTCTGCAACAAACAGATGTCCGTTTCGCCGCATAATCTTATGGGAAGAATAGTAAAATAAATCATCAATGTCGAATTTTAAAACATAGGTCGGGGAAAGATAATAATAGAAGAATTTGGGACGGGCATAAATCGGCGTTCCAAAATAAATCTTATTGTCCCTAAAATTGATAAGGACAACCCACTTTTCGAAGGGAAGTGGGCTGTTTTCCGTATAAGAGTCAATGGCAACGGATCCGGTATCAAGGAGCCTGAGTGCTTCCTGATAAGCGGCATTTGCGGCTTCCATGGTAGAAAAGCTTCCGAGACTGATGTGCTTTCTGTGATGCGTGACGGAGGCGCGGTAATAGGTTGTATTGTCTTTTTTTACTGCCGGATAAACTCCCTTGAGCATGCAGATTCTCCCCTTTGAACACAATAAATAATTATTTATTAAATATAACATATTATAGGAAAGAATACAATTCCGTGCAGGGGTGCAATAAGAGTGGGATGTATTTTTTTTTGCTTGTCTGAATAGAATAATTACTAGTGCAGGAAAGTTTTATAACACATGGGTCAGGGAAAGGAACAGACAAGCATATGTATCAGAAAAAATGTATTCTGCTGTTGATAGTAAATATATTGTGTACGGGACTTTTGCTGGTGGCTAGGCCAAGTCGGGTGCAGGGGCAGGAAGCAATCAAAATAGAGCAGCAGGAGAAGGCTATCATTGTAAAGGTAGAGGACAAGCAGATTACCTCGGAGCGGAGGGAAATTGCATATCAGGAGCTGGAGCCGGAGTATGTGATAGAGGTGACTGAGGCGGATATCGACTGCCTGATGCGGATTGTTGAGGCGGAGGCCGGATGTGAGGACAGAACGGGGAAGCTTCTGGTTGCCAATGTGGTAATCAACAGAGTGAAGAACGAGGACTTTCCGGATACGGTGACAGAGGTTGTGTATCAGAGAAATTCGCAGTCTGTGCAGTTTTCGCCTGTATCAAACGGCAGAATCGATTCGGTTCGTGTTTCGGAGGAAACGCGGGAGGTTGTATACAGTGCTTTGTATGGCGAGGATGTTTCACAGGGGGCATTATATTTTGTGGCAAAGCAATATGCAGACCCGGAAAAGGTATGCTGGTTTGATGAGAATCTGACGCATCTGTTTGCACATGGCGGACATGATTTTTATATGTGATGCAGCATTGAAATTTCAGGGTTTACATTCCTTGTTTTTTCGGGCTAACGTGCTTGCAGAGTGAAAAATACTGTGCTATACTAATGAACTGAGAAATTACCATTCATGTTGAATAAAGAGGAGAATTGTGATGGATTTATTTTACAGAAGTACAAGAAGTAAGAATGAAACTGTAAAGGCTTCCCAGGCTATTTTAAAGGGACTTGCTGATGACGGCGGTTTATTTATTCCGGAATCGGTACCTAGTCTTGATAAGACTCTTGAGGAGCTTTCCAATATGAATTATCAGGAGACAGCATATGAAGTTATGAAGCTGTTTTTAACTGATTTTACTGAGGAGGAGCTTAAGGATTGTATCAATAAAGCATACGACAGCAAGTTTGATACAGAAGCCATCGCTCCTTTGGTAGAGGCTGACGGCGCATATTATCTTGAGCTGTTCCACGGAGCAACCATCGCATTTAAGGATATGGCATTATCTATTTTGCCGCACTTATTAATTACATCTGCCAAGAAGAATGATGTAAAGAATGAAATCGTTATCTTAACAGCTACCAGCGGTGATACAGGTAAGGCTGCACTTGCCGGCTTTGCTGATGTTAAGGGAACAAAGATTATCGTTTTCTATCCTAAGAACGGTGTAAGTCCGATTCAGGAGAAGCAGATGGTTACCCAGAAGGGTGACAATACCTTCGTTGTCGGTATCACAGGTAATTTTGATGATGCCCAGACAGGTGTTAAGATGTTATTCGGTGACAAGGAATTGGCAGCGCAGATGGATGCGGCAGGCTTCCAGTTCTCTTCTGCAAACTCTATCAACATCGGAAGACTTGTTCCGCAGGTGGTTTACTATGTATATACTTATGCACAGTTATTAAAGGAAGGTAAGATTGAGAAGGGTGAGAAGATTAACGTAGTTGTTCCGACAGGTAACTTCGGAAATATTCTTGCAGCTTACTTTGCAAAGAGCATGGGTATTCCAATCGACAAGCTTATCTGTGCATCTAATGAGAATAAGGTATTGTATGACTTCTTCAAGACAGGTGTTTATGACAGAAACAGAGAATTTGTTTTAACAAGCTCTCCTTCTATGGATATTCTGATTTCAAGCAATCTTGAGAGACTGATTTATCGTCTGGCAGACTGTGATGATGAGAAGAACGCTGCATTTATGAAGGCTTTATCAAGAGACGGTAAGTATGAGATTACTCCTGATATGAGGGATAATCTTGCAGATTTCTACGGTAACTATGCATCCGAGCAGGAAACAGCAGATACCATCAAGGCTCTGTACGAGAAGACAGGCTATGTTATTGATACTCATACAGCAGTTGCAGCGACTGTATTACATAAATATCAGGAAGAAACAAAGGATAATACTAAGGTGGTTGTAGCTTCTACTGCAAGTCCGTTTAAGTTTACAAGAAGCGTCATGAATGCAATTGATGCGAAGTATGATGCTATGACAGACTTTGAATTGGTTGATGAGCTTTCCAAGATTGCCAATGTTGAAGTTCCGAATGCAATTGAAGAGATTAGAACAGCGCCTGTATTACATGATACGGTATGTGATAAGGAAGATATGAAGTCAGTTGTTATGAAGTTCCTTGGAATGTAATAAAGGAAAAATGTAACTGTTCAGAAAAAATTATCGAGTAGGTATGCGCCTACTCGATTTTTGCAAGAATAGGTAAAGTATTGATAAAATAAGAAAGGTATGATTTTACAATGGATGAAACTGTGATTATGAAACTTATTTTTGCAGTGTGCGGCATTTATTTGCTTTATACTGCAATGCAGATGAAGCTATCCCGTGAGATACCGAAGTTCCTTGTCGGAAGTTCCTTTCCGATGAGTCGGGCAAAGGATCCGGAAGGATTTATTCAGAAGACATTTCCGTTTACTTTTGGGATAGGAGTGTTTTTCTTAAGCATTGGTGTAACCGGCGTATATGGAGTGTTTGCGGCATATCCCGTGGTTGATGTCGGGCTGATGATTGCGCTTCTGGTTACCTTGTTTTTTTATGGAAAATTTTTATTAAAAGCCCAGAGAAAATATCTGGTAGGTGTAGAGGACGAAGAAAAATAAAATAGTGAAAAGAGGGATTGAGTCATGACAGATCAGGAAATTTTAAGACACATTGATCACACGCAGTTGAAGCCGTATGCGACCTGGGAAGATATTGAGAAGCTTTGTGAAGAGGCTGTAAAGTATCAGACAGCTTCGGTATGTATTCCGCCGGCATATATTAAGAGGGTGCATGATAGGTATGGGGATAAGCTTAATATCTGTACCGTGGTTGGATTTCCGCTTGGTTACAGTGTGACTGCGGCAAAGAAAACGGAAATTGAGCAGGCGCTTGCAGACGGCTGTAATGAGATTGATATGGTTGTAAATATTTCTGATGTTAAGAATGGACTGTATGATAAGGCAGAAGAGGAAATCAGAGTCCTAAAGGCTGCTTGTAAGGGACATATTCTGAAGGTTATCATTGAAACCTGTTTTCTGACAGAGGAAGAGAAGATTGCCATGTGCAAGGCTGTTACGAATGCCGGAGCTGACTATATTAAGACCTCGACCGGATTTGGCACCGGTGGTGCGACAATTGAGGATATCAGACTTTTTAAGCAGCATATCGGTCCTGATGTGAAGATGAAGGCTGCCGGCGGTGTCAAGACAAAGGAAGATTTGATTATGTTTCTGGAAGAGGGCTGTGACAGAATCGGTACTTCCTCAGCAGTTGGCACGCTGCAGGGCGATGAGGCGAAAGGGTATTAATATGACAAAAATAGCAGACAGAATAAAGGGATTGAAAGAGATTATGAAGAACGCCGGTGTGGATTTTTATCTGGTTCCGACGGCGGATTTTCATAATTCCGAATATGTGAATGAATATTTTAAGGTGAGAGAGTTTTTGTCCGGCTTTACCGGTTCCAACGGCACACTGGTAATCAGTCAGGAGGAAACGGGACTCTGGACGGACGGCAGATATTTTGTACAGGCGGACAAGGAGTTAAGAGGCTCAGGAATTGTTCTCTACCGTATGGCGGAGGAGAATGTTCCGACGATTGAGGAATATCTGAATCAGCGTGTAAAGGAAGGTCAGACGATTGGCTTTGACGGGCGCGTTGTTGATGCGGCGTTCGGAAGAAAGCTGGAGAAGCTGCTGGCTGACAGAAATGTTACCTTTTCCTATGATAAGGATCTGGCGGATGCTCTTTGGACTGACAGACCGGATATGCCGGTGAGCGATATATGGGTTGTCCCGGAGGAAATATGCGGTAAGACGGTAGCTGAAAAGCTTGCTGAGGTAAGAGAGGCCATGGCTAAGGAGCAGGTAGCTCATTTACTGATAACGAAGCTGGATGATATTATGTGGCTTTATAATATCAGGGCGAATGATATTGAATGTAATCCGGTTGCGCTTTCCTATACCTTTATTTCTGCGACAGAAGCAGTTATTTTTGTTCAGGAGAAGGCTTTGATGGATGCTGCCGGGGCACATTTTGAAAAGTATGGCGTAATCGTTAAGGATTATACGCAAATAGGAGCTTTTCTTGAGGCGTGTGAGCTTCAGGGAAAGGTGATGTGTGCATGCAATGATATCAGTTATCTGTTATATAAGCTGTTGGCAAATCGCGGTGAGCTTCTTGACAGGGAGAATCCGACTGCGCTGTTAAAATCAATTAAGAATGCGGTAGAGCTTGAAAATATCAGGAAGTACTACCTGTTAGACAGCGTTGTACTTACCAAGTTTTTATTCCGGATGAAGAAAAATGCGGGAAAGCAGCCGATGGATGAATACAGTGTTGCGATGGAGCTGGATGAGATGAGAAGTGAAATTGACGGCTTTTTGGAGCTGTCCTTCCCGACAATCAGTGCTTTTAAGGAAAATGCGGCAATGATGCATTATAGTGCGACTGCAGAGGATAAAAAGGACATAGATACCGATGGCTTTTATCTGGTGGATTCCGGCGGACAGTATGTTGGCTGCACAACAGATGTGACCAGAACGATTGCGCTTGGAACGGTAACGGATGAGATGAAGAAGCATTTTTCCAAGGTTGCCTGCGGTATGCTGCGTCTTGCCGATACGAAGTTTTTATATGGCTGTACCGGAAAAAATGTGGATATTATGGCGCGCGAGCCGTTGTGGGAATGTTATATTGACTATAAATGCGGAACGGGACATGGAATCGGATATATCCTGAATGTACATGAGGGACCGCAGAATATCAGATGGCGTTATAATCCGGGTGTGAAGGAAGCTGTGCTGGAAGAGGGCATGATTGTTTCAGATGAGCCGGGTGTATATATTGAAGGAAGCCACGGCATCAGAACAGAGAATATTCTTGAAATTGTCAAGGAGACTAAGAACGGTGACGGTCAGTTTATGGGATTCAGACACCTGACCTATGTGCCGATTGATCTGGATGCGATTGATACCCGGTATATGGAGCCTTCCGACGTGCGTAAGCTGAATGCTTACCATGCAGAGGTATATCAGCGTCTTGAGCCTTATTTTGAAGGTGAAGAGAAGGAGATGCTGAAGGAAGCGACCCGTGCGGTTTAGAACGAACTTGAAACAAAAGCAGCAGGGTGAAAAGCCTTGCGGTAATTGTGCGAACACGGAAAAGTACCGAAATGTGCGAGATATCAGACGAGACTGCGCTCT